>JADFXK010000090.1:0-9411 GCA_015233625.1 Deltaproteobacteria bacterium
GGATTAGATGAATCGTCAAGTTTGGATTGGGGGATATCAATGACTACAAACGCCCGCAAACAAGAGAACTGCACCTATGGTGGTTACCTGACCTGGCCGGAGGAAGAGCGATGGGAGATCATCGAGGGTGTGCCCTATGCCATGAGTCCGGCGCCGTCTCCGCGGCATCAGGCTGTGTTGGGGAACCTGCATCTCCAAGTCGGCAATTTTTTGGTTGGGAAACAATGCCGCGTATTTTTCGCTCCCTTTGACGTCCGATTCCCTCGAATGGACGAAGCCGACGAGAACGTCACCACCGTGGTGCAACCGGATATCTCCGTTATTTGTGATCCGGCCAAGATTGATGACCGGGGTTGTCGCGGCGCTCCTGATTTTATCGTGGAAATCCTTTCTCCCCACACCTCCAGGAAAGATCAAGCAGAGAAGCTGGCCTTGTACGAAAAGCACGGCGTAAAAGAATACTGGATCATCTATCCCGGCTATGACACAGTGATCGTCCGGGTATTGGGCCAAGACGGCCAATATGGGCCGCCACTGGTTCATGCCGTCAAGGGCCACCTGGAGGTAGCTACTTTGCCCGGATTGGTGATCGATTTGGATGCCGTTTTTGAACGGCGAGATGGTGAAACCTGGTAATATACCAAAAAAATAAACTAAAATCTGGTTAACAGAACCTGTAACTCTTAAACCCCACCCAGAATCAATGGAGTATCTTTTTTGGGCCGTGATATCGTTTTCGCTTTACGTGTCTATTTGTTTTAATGTAAACATGGTAATGACTCTGAGTCATTACTTATGGATAGAGAAGACGGCAAAGGAGGTTTTCTTATCAATGCTTTTCCCAGACCAGAACTGGATTGAATTAACGGAAGAGGTGATTATCCGGGAAGACCTGACCGCCTGGGCGGCCAGATTTAAACTGGGTACCGCCGGGTACCGAGACCAACTCGACCCTCTTGACAGTCAGAATCCCCAGATGGCCTTCAACGCCATAAAACTTGCCGTTGTCGCCGAAGCCAAGGCCCGAGTCTACGACCGGCTGCTGCAAGGGAGTGACACTGCCAAAGACCGGCACGTGGGTGGCGAAGTCCGGCCGCATACCCAAGATTTCATTATGTTGGTCGCCCGGATTTATGCCGCGCACGGCTGGACAGTGCATCTTCGGCCCGACGGCCTGACCACCCCGATCTGGTATTCTTCCTTCGGCGTGTGGTACAATGAATTTAATGACGGAGAGAACTTCACGGCCAGCCATTCCCCTAACTTCAAAGGCGGCTGGAAACCCATGGACGGGGAAGGAAAGCAACTCCTGAACGAGGCGCAACTGATCGAGAATGAGGTCCGGGTCATTTCCCGGCTCGGGACTATCGTTCCCCTGGCCAAACCTGATGATCCCAATATAGTCGTTGACTTCGATATCGACTCACCTTATATTGAATTTCTTGGAAGTTTAGTTTCGACGTCGGCCCGGGCGGCGATCATTCAGGCCGGCCAAAAAGGATTCACCTGCTTTGCGGCTACCTTGGGCGGGTCGATGGGCCGCACCTCCGAGATCATTTTTCGAGACCTGGGCATCCCGACCGGTGATCAGGGTCCGATCAAGTACTTGTTCAAGAAGGAAGACTCAGCCTATCATGGGCTGGGCCTGGTGGATGGGGTTAATCACGGCGTGGATCCCGGCAAGCCGGAGATTTATAAGCATATCGGAGCGGATGGCTGGTTACGGCAAGCATCTCCGGGGTCTTTGGTTTTTATCTGGGACCCGGATGGAGACAGGTTTAACATTGTCACTACAGCTTCAGTCGAAGAGGCGGATTTGGCCCGGCAGGTCGGGTTGGAGGTTGACCCACTGTCCCCTGACCGGGTCCTGGTCTATTTCAAACCTAACCAGATCTATTTCATGCTGGCCGCTTTCCGGATTGCGGAACTTAAGGCCAATGGATTAATCGATAAGTACGACTGGATAGTGATGGAGACCTGGCCCACCAGCCGGTCTATTGGAGAGTTGGCGGAGAAATCAGGGTTAAAAGTAATCCGAACGCCGGTGGGATTTAAATACTTCGGCAACGCCTTAGCCGAGTTGGAAAATCAACTTTGGTCCGATCCGCCTCAGGTTCCAGTCCGGTTTAAAGATGCCCTGGGCCGGGAGACCATTATCGGCCCCCACCCCAGGGTGCTGATCATGGCCGAAGAATCAGGCGGGGCAGCGATGGGTGGGGCGGAATTTATGACCAGCTGCCATGCCCGGACAAAGTCCTTGGCCATGAAGGAAAAAGACGGCATGCAAGTGGGATTGGTCACTCTGGCTCTGGCCGCCGATCTGTATCTCAAGAATACCTCCTTCGCCACTTACTACCGTCGGGTGATGGACCTGAACGATATCACCTTTCGTTTTTATGAGCGGGATGACATTATCCTGTATGATGAGAATAGTTCTCCTGAAAAAATGGAGGCGCTCAGAGCGGAAGGAATGCGGCGTCGAGACCGGACCGTGGGATTTTTTAAAGGATTAATCGGTAGATCTCCCGACGAGGTTCACCGTATCTTGACCGAGCGGGCTAACGGATTTTCGATTCCACCAATTAGAGACATATTTTGGGCTGGTGACGGCACCTTGATTGAAATGGAGAACCTTTGGTGGGAACTGCGGGCCTCGGGAACGGACGCCGTGCTTCGGTATTACGTTGAAGGTCGGGACATAAAGCTAATCCGGGGGGTTAATCTGGCTCTCCAGCAGCTTGACCTGGACTGAGGGGCCGGGCATGCGAATAGTGCTGCAACGGGTTAGCCAGGCCCAGGTCTACGTGGCCGGAGAAGTGACTGGGACCATTGGACGGGGGCTGGTCGTTCTTCTGGGTGTGGCCCCGGAGGATACTCTCAAAGAGGCCGATCTGCTGGCCAAAAAGGTCGTGGAATTACGTGTCTTTGAAGATGGCGAAGGTAAAATGAATCTGTCGGTTAAGGACGTGGCCGGCCAGGTCCTGGTGGTCTCCCAGTTCACCCTGTTGGCTGATTGCCGCAAGGGTCGCCGCCCTTCTTTCACCTCCGCCGCAGACCCGGCTAAGGCCGAAAAATTGTATGAGTACTTTATCGCCCAGATTCAAATCGCTGGAGTAAGCGCGGCTCAGGGAAAATTTGGCGCCATGATGGAAGTGGCCCTGGTTAATCATGGACCGGTTACTTTGGTGATAGATAGTAATCAGTTTACCCCCCGGAATCAATCAGGTACTTGATCAGTAGACATTGACCTCAGAGATGAACCTGATTTCGGGAGGACTTAATGGGGCTGCGAGTTGGTCATGACGCCGGCGCGGTGTGGGGACTTCTTGCATCTTTTGGGGATTGAATATCTGCCCATCGGGGTTATGACATCTTCATGGCCTATCAGCGGATGGAGTGCAGACGTGCAGCCGCAATCAGCGGCTCGGAGCGGATGTGTAGATGGCAGTAGATCATTATTTGTATCAGTTCGGCTACCTGGCCTTGTTCGTCGGAGCGGTAATCGAAGGTGAAACCTTTGTCTTGTTAGCCGGGTTGGCTGCATACAACGGTATTTTGTCCCTGGAGTGGGTTCTTTTTTGGGCTTATCTCGGAGCGATGGTTGGAGATCAATCCTTTTTCTTCTTGGGGAGATTGCGGGGCCGTGAATTTTTGGACCGGCGAAAGAATTGGCGGGATCGTTGTGGGAAGGTGTTTCATTGGCTCCATACCCACCAGATCATGGTGCTCCTGTTTTATAGATTTATCTATGGATTCCGATCTGTGACCCCCTTCGTTATCGGCCTGACCACGATTCGGACCAAGTTTTTTATCGCCATTAACGCTTTGGTGTCGTTGGCCTGGACTATCCTCGTGGCTGTCGGGGGGTATTATCTGGGCTACCTCCTGGATCATTCCGGGATTAATCCCAAGCACCTGCAAGTCTGGCTGTTCTTGGGCAGCTTCTTTACTCTGGCTGTCATCGCGGCGGCCAAGGTCCGGAAATAGGCGGCTATCCAGCGGCCCGGATATCTTCTAGCCTGACAACCACGATTGACGCCACTCCTGCGGGCGATTTCAAAGCAATTTGATGCCGATTCCAGTATCTGAGAAAGAGCATTACGCAGAGGACGCCTAGAAAATAAAAGAGAACGCAGCAGATTGTATTGTTTATTCCTACAGAATCTCTGTGACCCTTTTTTCTCTTTGTGCTCCTTGTGTTGTGCTTTTTTTGATTTGGACCTTTTTAGAGCCAAATGAGGTCACCAGGTGATTTCCGACCAAGTGAAGAGGCGGCTGAAGTCTATTCTGGGCAAGGAAAACGTGCTCACCCGTCAAGAAGATGTCCTGATGTATGCCTTTGACGCCACGAACCGGCATTATCTACCCTCAGCCGTGCTCTTTCCCAGCCAAGCCGACCAAATCTCCGAAGTGATGCATTTGGCTAATCGTGTCCCGTTTAATGTCATCCCCAGGGGCGCCGGCAGCGGCATGACCGGAGGGGCGCTGGCCGTTAAGGGCGGAGTGATTCTTTGCCTGGCCAAGATGAGTCGTATTTTGGAAGTAGACCGGCAGAACCTGATTGCCCTGGTTGAACCGGGGGTGATTACATCTGATCTCCAGGCCGTCGTGGAAGACGTGGGTTTGTTTTACCCCCCGGATCCCGGCAGTGTTAAATTCTCCACCATAGGTGGCAACGTGGCCGAATGCGCCGGCGGGATGCGGGCGGTCAAATATGGCGTGACCCGGGACTATGTGCGGGGGCTTAAGGTGGTTTTGCCCACCGGCGAAATCATCCGAACCGGAGTCAGAACGGCCAAGGGGGTGGTGGGTTACGACTTGACCCGGCTGTTGGTCGGTTCTGAGGGAACCCTGGGGATTATGACCGAGATCATCCTCAGATTGCTGCCCAAACCGGAGGGCAAGAAGACCTTGCTAGCTCTGTTCAACGTGATTGATGACGCTGCCGCGGCCGTGTCCAAGATCATTACCTCGGGGGTGACTCCATCTACATTGGAATTCATGGACCAGGCGTGCATTCGGTGCGTCGACCAGGCGCTGGGCTTAGGGTGGCCCACGGATGCGGAGGCGCTGCTGCTGATCGAAGTTGATGGCCGCCTCGGCCAGGTGGACGTCGAAATAAAGGAACTGGCTGAAATTATCGCGGCGTTTTCTCCCCAACAAGTCACCGTGGCCCAGACGGCCGAGGAAGTGGACTCCTTGTGGCGGGCCAGGCGGTCCATGGGGCCGGCGTTAGCCAATATCCGTCCCGGCAAGATCAATGAAGACGTGGTCGTGCCCATCAGCACCATCCCGGACATGATCCGGGCCGTCGAAGCCATCAAGTCTCGCTATCAGATCAATATTCTTACCTTTGGTCACGCCGGGGACGGCAACCTGCACGTCAATGTCCTGCTCGACTGGAATGACCCCGACGAAACCGCCCGAGCCCACTATGCCGTGGATGATATCTTCAAACAGGTCATTGCCCTGGGCGGGACCCTCTCGGGAGAGCACGGCGTGGGCATCACCAAGTCCGCTTACCTGACCTATGAATTGAACCAGGCCGAGATAGATATCCAAAAACGGATCAAGCGGACCTTTGATCCCAACAATATCCTCAATCCGGGGAAGATATTTCCGTGATGTGTTCGACACCCACCGGAAGATGCGTCATTCATGAAGGAGAAGGCCGTGCAGCCGCCAACGTATATCAGTATACCCATCGAACCGGGGCAGACCTGGGAAGTAGACTTTTTCCGGCCGGAAGATGCGGCGAGTGTGGTCAACCTATTTCTAACCGTCTATGGCCAGGGGTATCCGATTAAGACATTCATCCAACCGGAGCGCCTCATCGAAGAAAACGCCGCTCGACGAACCATCTCTTCCGTGGCTCGGACTCCGCGGGGCGATATCGTCGGGCATTCGTCGCTGTTTATAAGTGCCCCCTGGGAAGGAATTTATGAAGCCGGATCTGGAGCGGTGTTGCCCGAATACCGCGGCGGGCATGGCATCTTCACCCAATTGGAGGCTCACAATTGTGAGACTGCGGCTAAGAAATTCGGGGTGGCGGCGATCATGGCGGAACCTGTCTGTAGTCATCCTTTTGCCCAGCGGGTGGCGCATAATTTGGGCTACGTTTCCTGTGCCTTGGAAGTGGACCTGATGCCGGCCGCGGCGTATGAGAAAGAAAAAAGCGCCACTGGTCGCGTCGCGGCCCTCCTGGGTTTTATGACCAGAAAGCCCCGGCCCCAACTCATTTATCTACCGGCCGTTTATGAGAGACAGTTGCGGTTGATCTACAGCCTGTTCGACGATGAGCGAAGTTTCTCCCCCTCGGACGGAGTCCTGCCCAATGACGTCCGAACGTGTCTCAAGACTCAGGTTTTTGATTTCGCCCAGGTGGCTCGGCTGGCTGTGTTCGAGGCCGGGGTCGATTTTGCGGCCACCATAACTCGGGAAGAGGAGGCGGTCCGCAGCCAGGGAGTGGTGGTCATCCAGGTCTGGTTAAAGCTATCCTGGCCGTGGGTGGGGCAGACCGTGGAGGAACTCCGGCGGTTGGGTTATTTTCTTGGCGGAGCCATGCCCCGGTGGTTTGACGACGATGGCCTATTGATGCAGAAAATTATCGGCCGACCCAACTGGGCCGGGATGAAAATCGAGTATGACTGGAACAAAGAACTGGTCGCTCTGGTCAAAGCGGATTGGGCTGAGATTACCGGGCAAGAATAATCGGCGGAGGTGATGACATGCAATGTGCCAAGTGTCAGGAGATGATTGAAGAAACGGATGCCAGGGAAATGCATGGCCAGACTCTTTGTGAGGACTGCTACATGAGTGCTCTTTCCCCAACTCGAACCTGTGACCCCTGGGCCGTTCATTCAGCCAAGAACCTGTTAAAAGGGCAGGGGAGCCATGAACTCACTCAGGTCCAGACCCAAATCCTGTCCATTCTCACGGAAACCGGCGGCGTGGATTTAAGTGATCTGTCGGAGCGGATGCAAATCAGCCCTATGGACCTGGAACGGGATATGGCCGCCTTACGGCATATGGAAAAGATCAGAGCGGAATTGCGGGCCGGCAAAAAGGTCTTCAGGTTGTGGTAGTCCGGTCCGTCTGACATCCTGGCTCGCAACCTGTAACCCGCAATTCGAAACCCGCAACCAAACATGAGCGAATCCAACCAGACTACCATTAATCGCGCCGACCTTCTCCTCTACCAGGTGGACGACCGCCCTCCATTAGGCCGATTGTTGATCTATGGCCTCCAGTGGTTGGTCTTGTTTCTGCCGTTGATCACCGTTTCAACCGTTATGGCCGCGGAACTGCTGGGCATGTCTTTACCGGCCAGGGTGGCCTTTTTTCAGCGGGTGATGATTGTCTCCGGTGTGGTGATGATTATCCAGACACTGTGGGGGCACCGTTATCCGCTGATGGACGGGCCTTCCACAGTCATCCTGCTATGTTTCGGGACCTTGTCCGCCCATGGCCTGGCCGCCCTGGAAGGGGGTATGTTGGCCGGTGGGGGCCTGCTGCTGGTGGGCGGCCTCTTCGGCTGGATCCGTAAATTTAATCACCTGTTTACCGATAATGTTATCGGGGTGATCCTGCTGTTGATCGCCTTCACCCTGCTGCCCTTCATGGTCCCGGTCCTGACTGGTCAAACCCCGCAGACACCTCAGGGCGACCCGGTGATCTTTGGCCTGTCGGTGACGGTGATCTTCGGCACAGCCATTTTCTCCTATTGGCTTAAGGGGTTTTGGGCCAGTCTGTCTCTGCTTTGGGGGATCATCTTCGGCTGCCTCATCTTTGGATTGATGGGCCGGCTGGATTCATCGAAGTTCTTGGCCACGGCCTGGTTTTCTTCTCCTGATCCTTTTTGGGGACCGCGGCCGGTTTTGTCTCTTCCGGTGATGGCCTCTTTTCTCCTGGCCTATCTGGCCCTGGTGGTGAATCAATTGGGCAGTCTATATGCCATTGGGCAGGTAGTAGGAAATGGGGATATGGAACGCCGGATTGATCGGGGCATGGCGGGATGTGGAGTGGGGAGTATCCTGGCCGGGCTTTTGGGCGTGACCGGGACGGTCAGCTATTCCTTGTCTCCGGGCATCGTCTTGATGACCAGAGTGGGCACCAGATACGCCCTGACGGTGTGCGGGGTGTTGTTCATTATCCTGGCCTTTACCCAAAAATTGACGGCTATCCTGGCCATTATTCCGACTCCAGTGGTGGGGGCGGTGCTGGTCACCGGGTTGGCCGCCCAAATGGGGGCCGGGATCAGCATTTTTGCCCGGTCCGGCCGGACTTTTACTCCCCGGGATTACATGGTCACCGGAATTCCGGTTATCCTGGGGACATTAGTCTCTATTTTCTCGAAGGAGTTCCTGACCAAGATTCCATCCTACCTCAGCCCGATCATGGGCAACGGTTTGATCCTGGGCATTATTTTTGTCCTGTTGCTGGAACATGTGTTTATGCAACGGCGATGATCAGTTAGTCCATCCCTGGAGACGTGACTGGGCCGGAGATGCCAAACTGCCATTTCTTGGCCTTTTCTAATTGCTTGCGCATCATTTCCACTTGTTCTTTGTTTTCCGGGAAATCCTGATAAGAGCCACGGGAATTGGCCGGAGCATCCGGGCAGGACAACGGGTCCTGGGTGGCCAGCGGGTCCGGATCAGCCGCTTTGGGATTTTTCATGTTATCCAGCATTGTTTTGGCCAACTGGCGAGAGACCTGGGAGGCGGTTTTGTCATACTGGATATCCACATCCTCGGGAACCACGAACCGGGTTGAGGGGATGTCGATGTTCTCGTCGATTTTGGTGGCCGCAGTGACCGTTTTCAGGCCCAGGACCGATCCCTCGGTCCGAAGAGCTAAGTCAGTTCCTTTCCATATCCAACTCTTAATGTTTCCCGAGTCGATGACCAGGCAGGGGCGGCCCATCAAGATACCATCATAGGTTTTGGGATTTCCTCCGCCCAGCAGCGCCACCAGATGATGTCCATGCTTTTTGACATATTCGGTCACCTGCACCTTTTCTTCCGGGGTGAGCTTCTCATATTCTTCTACCAGAATGCGACTGGGGTTATCCCATCTGGTCCCCTTTTTTTCCTTTAAGTCAATGTAATAAATATATTGAGGGGTGGTGATCTCCAGCTCCCGCACAGCAGTGTCCATACCCATAATCTGCCCGGAGGTGTTGGTCAGTTTGCATTTTAGACCACCTCTCACATAGACCATGGATGATCCCTTTTGACTGCCCAGTGAGACATAAGAGAGGACCGCGGTGTCAAAAGGGTAGGCCTGTTTGAAGGGGTTTTCCGCGGGGCAGGCCAACCCGCCGGTAAGCTGCAGCCACAGGGCGATTAGGAATAAACCTGATATCGCCGACCTCACTTGGGGTGTGGCTGTCACGGCAGGTCTGATTTT
>JADFXK010000090.1:9437-12342 GCA_015233625.1 Deltaproteobacteria bacterium
TCGAGTTGCGAGTTAGGCGTGTCGCATTATTCATTATGGGTTGGATTAACCTCAATTTCGCAGAATTATACCTCAAACGATCATAATTGTCCCTTTTCGTAGTGACGCGGTTACTGGTCGTCTTCAACGAGTAGTTGGGTCAAGTATAACCCGTAACCCAATGTTATTGACTTAAGATTCCAGGCTTTGTTTTTTATGACCCAGGGTGGCGCTTCGCTGACCCTGGGCTAGATTATTTTTCCCCTGCGGGGAAAGGGATTTCGTCAACCGGAACGAAATGATTTGCCCTGACGGTCCTTTGTCGGGGCTAAGTAAACCAACGGTTGGGCAACTGTCCTAATACCCCGGAGGGGTTACCCAATATAGCCCAGGGTCAGCGAAGCGCCACCCTGGGTACATAGTTCCAATATGCGCACACTCTTGAAGTCAATGACATTGCCCGCAACACGCAACCCGAAACCCGCAACGTCCCTTTAGATGATGCGGGTGATCGGCTGTGGAATGAATATCCGGTTGTACTGGTTAATGAAAAACTTATCCGTCATTCCCGCAATGAGATCTCGGACGACGGCCGCCGGGGGGGTCTCATTGATGTAGTCACTCGACATATCTTTTAAGTAATCAGTGAATACAATCGATTCCCGGTTGCCCTGTTCCAGGTCCCTCAGGTAGGTCCGGAACAAGTGTTCGAAGATATGCCTGATTTTGTCCAACTGGGATTTGATCTTGGGATTCAGATAAATTTTCTCGTAATTGAACTGTTTCAACCGACCCAGGGCCTCAGCCATCTCCTCGCCCAGGGTGATATATGGCTGGTCTTGACTGTACCGAATTACGGCGGTAGTCAAATTGTAGACGATCCGGCCATTGGTCTCGCCCAAGGAACGGCGGCATTCTTCGGGCAAATCGTCCCGATTAATCAGCCCAATCCTGATGGCGTCTTCTAAGTCGCGGCCGATGTAACTGATGGTGTCGGCTATACGGGCGACGCAACCTTCCATGGTGCTTGGAATAAGTTTGGTTTTCCGGTTGGCCTGTTTACTTTGCCGTTCCTGGTCGAATGTCTGAAAATCTTTGCCTCTCTCCGGAGTTAAGGTCTTTTCGTGAGTCTCTCCGTCATGACACAGTACCCCGTCCAGCACCTGGAGCGACAGGTTCAAGCCGCGACCGCATTTTTCGATCCGCTCCAGGAACTCGGTGCCTTGAACCGCGTGCACGAATTCACCTATCCCGTGCTGGCGGCAAATGTCCGACAGAATGTACTCGCCATCGTGCCCAAAGGGACAATGTCCAATATCGTGGGCCAGGGCGATGGCCTCGACCAGGTCTTCGTTGAGGCGGAGGAAGCGGGCGATGGTTCGGGCTATTTTGGAGACCAACTGGACGTGGAGCACCCGATGGGTCAGATGATCGTTGTCAATCAGATAAAACACCTGGGTTTTGTCAATATACCGCGAATAAGCCATGGAATGCAAGACGCGGTCCGCGTCCAGGGCGAAATTTTGCCGGTGGTCATCTTCGATGGAATCTTCTTGCCTTCGTCTAATAGCCTGGCAACTCAAGGCGGCCATGGGCGATAGCCAGGCCTCCTCTTGCTGGTTCAGGCTGTTGCGAAGTTGTTTTAGGATCGATCTTTGTGAATCCATGGTTATGCCCAGGTTGATCCACATCCGGGATCGGTGGATAATGTGTAAATGTCCATGGTGTTGACTCGTGGCTTCCGGTGGTTACGCCAATACAGTTCAATTAAAGCACGGTCTGATCATCTTCGGATGTGATAAGATTCCTCACATTCGTTCGGAATGACAAATTTACATCGTCATTCCAGATGATCCACTTCACTGTCATTTCGAGCGAAGCGAGAAATCTTAACGTCGCACCCTTAACTCACGGTATTGGGCGTTTAGGCTGGGGATTTGGTCTTGATCCCCGTTTTCGCAAAGAACCTCTCCAGGATATCCTTAAACCCCGGGGTCCCCAGGTCGGCGATCTCGTAGGTCAACCGGGCCACGGGTTTATTGATGGTCATTAATTCAGTCAGGTCAACGGGCGTGGCCGACAGGACCACATCGGCCTCCACTGCCGCGATGGTGGCTTCCATTTCCGCGATCATGGTCTGGCTATAACCCATGGCCGGGAGAAGATTGCCCATCTGAGGATAAGCGTGGAACACCTCGGCCATGCTGCCCACGGCATAGGCCCGGGGATCAACCAGTTCGGCGGCCCCCAAGGCCTGGGCGGCGATCACGCCTACGCCATAGGCCATCCCCCCGTGGGTCAGCGTCGGCCCATCTTCGATGACCAGGACCCTCTTGCCTCGGATCAGGTCTTGCCGCGGCACCTGATACGGAGACGCGGCCAGAACCACCATGGCTCCGGGGTTGGTTTCGGCGATAACTTGTTTCATTTGCTCCAGGTCCTGTGCGGCTGCGGAATCAACCTTGTTAATCACCACCACCTGAGCCCGCCGGAGATTGGTCTCACCGGGATGATAGGACACTTCCGTGCCCAGGCGGAGGGGATCCACCACCACCACTTCCAGGTCCGACTTATAAAAGGGAAAATCGTTGTTCCCGCCGTCCCAGATGATCATGTCGGGGTGTTCCTGCTCCACGGCGGCTAAGATGGCGGCGTAATCAACTCCGGCGTACACAATCGTATTTTGGGATATTAACGGCTCGTACTCCTCCCGCTCTTCGATGGTGCAGTGGTGCCGGTCCAGGTCCTCCCTGGTCGCAAAGCGTTGCACCGCCTGGCGGGCCAGATCGCCATAGGCCATGGGGTGGCGGACCACAATCGCCCTCACGCCGTATGACCTCAGCAAGCGACAGAATTTGCGGGTTAATTCGCTCTTGCCGCAGCCTGTCCGGGTGGCGCAAATGGACAACACCGGGAGCTTAGATGG
>JADFXK010000091.1 GCA_015233625.1 Deltaproteobacteria bacterium
CGTCGGTCCCTATAATCTCAAGGGAGTTAATTATCGAAACGAAACCTGGTTTCACTCGGTCATGCTGCGCGGCGCTTATGTCAGTGATGTTTTTATGGGAGTTCGGAAATTCCCCCACATCATCATTGCAGTCTTGCGCCGGGAAGGTGAGCGGAGCTGGATCCTCCGGGCCAGCATTGATACCGACCTGTTCGAAACCATGGTTAAGGCCGCCCAATTAGGCGAAAAAGGAGATGCTTTTCTTCTCAACCGGGACAACGTCTTTCAGACTACGCCGCGTTTTGAGGGAAAACTCCTGGATCGCGCTCAAATAAACTTTAATAAGTATGAAGGGGCCCGGGTGGAATCAACCGATATTAGAGGTCAGAATGCTCTGCTGGCCACCACCTGGCTCAAGAACAAAGACTGGATGTTGGTCATCAAGGAGGACACCAGAGAAGAATTGATGCCCCTGGTGTACGCCCGTTTCCTGGCGGTATGGGTGATCTTTGGGGGTATTGCCGTTATCGTGGGCGGGCCTGTGTTCATGGCCCGGTTGATGACGGGTCAATTGATCCAGTCCGAGCGGCAAAAAGCGGTCCTGGATGCCAACTTGGAACAGTCAAGCAAAATGGCCGCCCTGGGCAAGCTGGCCGCCGGCATCGCCCACGAAGTGAACAACCCCCTGGCCGTGATCAAAGAAAAGGTGGGGTGGGCCAAGGACCTGCTGGCCGAGGAAGACATTCAACAAAGCGAAAATTTTAAAGAGTTTTTGGATGCCGTAGAAAAAATCGATCAGCACGTAGAACGAGCGAAAAACGTGACCCACCGTCTGCTGGGCTTTGCCCGCCGGATGGAGCCGGTTCAGGAAGAGGTAGATATCAATAAGATATTGACTGAAACGACCGCCCTTTTTTCCAATGAATCCCGGTTTCGAAATATCTCTATTTTTACCGAGTTCACTGAACCATTACCTCGCACTGTAAGCGATTCATCCCAATTGCAACAAGTTTTTTTGAACATCATCAATAACGCCATTGACGCCATTGACAAAGACGGTAGAATCACGGTGACCACCGGATATATCAGTGCGTCCTAGGAACTATGTATTGAGATTATTGATACCGGGCCCGGTATTTCCAAGGAATTGCTGAATAAGATTTTCGATCCGTTCTTTACCACTAAGACGGTGGGTAAGGGGACCGGACTCGGACTATCAATCAGTTATAGTATCATGGAAAGACTTGGGGGCAGGCTCACGGCGGAAAGCAGCAAGGACCGAGGGACGGTATTCAGCATCTATTTGCCGGTAAAATAGAAAGACCCGCAAATCCGGAAAGGGGGACGGTATGCCATCGTTCAAAGTGCTGGTGGTGGATGATGAATTTGATTTTCTTGAAACGATTGTAAAAAGACTTCAAAAGCGAAAAATCGATGCCACGGGTGTCGGGAGCGGACTGGAGGCACTTAAGCTTCTAGAAGAGACATCCTTCGATATTCTCATCCTGGATGTCAAAATGCCCAAGATGGACGGCATCGAAACGCTAAAGGAAATCAAAAGAAGATGGCCTGCCGTAGAAGTCATCATGTTGACCGGGCATGCGTCGGTTGAATCCGGAATGCAAGGTATGCAATTAGGGGCCTTCGACTACGTCATGAAACCGGCCAAGCTAGACGACCTGATTGAAAAAATGGTTCAAGCCTATGAAAGAAAACTTCTCCGGGAGAAGCAGATTCGTTAATTACCTGGTGCCTCTGTGCTTATTTGCGGCCTCCTGGCCGGTGGGCCGAACCGGCGGAGCGTTATATGCTCTAGGCGCCCTTATCCTGGCCGGCTTATCTTTCTTTTTATTCAGACATCTGGTCCACCAGATCAACCAGGCCGAGCAACGGAGTTGTGAACTTGATGAACAACTCATCCAGTCCCAAAAACTGGCCGCCATTGGCGAACTCTCTTCCGGAATCGCCCATGAAATAAATAATCCATTGGCCATTATCGGGCAGGAAGTGGAATGGCTGCGCCACTTATTCGAGACCAGCACCCTGCAAGAAGAAAAAGACAGAGGAGAATTTTCAGATTCACTAAAACAAATCTCCTCCCAAGTGGACCGCTGCCGGGACATTACGCATAAGCTTTTAAACTTTGCCAGGAAGATGGATCCAGTCATGCAGGCCGTCGAACTCAATAGGTTGATCGACGACATGGCCGCCCTGGTCGAAAAAGAGGCAAAGCTAAATAACATAAATATTATCAGGGAATTTCAAAAAGATTTGCCCCTGGTCACCAGTGACCCGCCTTTCCTTCGGCAAGTCATTTTGAATCTGTTGAACAATGCTACCTACGCGATTGAAGCCAATGGCACCATTACTATAAGCACCAAAGACAACAAGGACGGACGGGTGGAGATTGCGGTGGCTGATACCGGGCGGGGCATCCCTAAGGAACACCTGAAGAAGATATTTGACCCCTTCTTCACGACCAAACCCCCCGGCAAGGGAACCGGGCTTGGCCTGTCCATCTGTCACGGCATCATCCAACGGGTCGGTGGGACTATTTCGGTTATAAGTCAATTGGATCGCGGGACGACCTTTACCATCCGCCTACCCATCGCCCCCTAGATGCGTTGCTTGTTGCTGGTTGCTGGTTACCGGGGATACACAACGAATAACAAGTAACGAGTAACAAGATACAGACCAAACGGCTGGAAACAAATTCAGCCGGTTTAACCCGGATCTTAAGAAAGTGAAGGTAAGACCATGTCTTCTTATAAACCCAAAGTCCTCGTGGTTGATGATGAGGCGCGTTTTCGGGAGACCCTGATCAAACTCCTTAACACCAAATTAATTGAGGCGACCGGTGCCGAAAGCGGCATGGAAGCTATCGAGAAAATAACAGAAAACAAGTATGACGTGATCCTGCTCGATGTCCGAATGCCCGGAATGACCGGGATTG
Organism: Deltaproteobacteria bacterium; assembly: GCA_015233625.1. Classification (GTDB taxonomy): domain Bacteria; phylum Desulfobacterota; class JADFXK01; order JADFXK01; family JADFXK01; genus JADFXK01. The sequence continues at coordinate 2,933 of JADFXK010000091.1, forward strand.
AAGCCCTGGCCAAGATCAAAAAAATTGATCCTCTGCTCGAAGTCATTATCCTCACCGGTCATGCCTCGGTGGACACGGCCATAGAGATTATGAAACACGGTGGGTGTGAGTATTTATTAAAGCCCTGTCCGGTGGATGAATTGACGGCCAGAATCGATGCGGCCTATGAACGCAAGGTGACCCGGACAAAAGTGAAGGCCAAGACGCCCTAGACAGGGATGCAGTGTCGCGGCCGGCGCCAATTCCACGAACGCAACTGAAGACTCACTGGCCCCAGACCGGCACCTTTGTCGACTGGACCATTTTACTCAGGACCCTATTTGATCATTCTGATTCAAAACGACCCCGAGGTCCCGCCTGGTTTGCTGCTTGAGGCCCTCCGTCAGTCACCTAACCCCTACCGGGTGCTCCGCCCTGACCAGGGCGAACCGCTTGAAGACCTGGCCGAGGCCACTGGGGTCATTGTCTTAGGGGGAAAAATGGGAGTGGATGACGTCACTGAATTTCCCTTCCTGGTTCCGGTCAAGGAATTCATCCGGGCCACCCTGGCCGGCGACATCCCTTTCCTGGGCATATGTTTGGGGGGCCAGCTTTTGGCTCAGGTCACCGAAGGCCGGGTGATCAGCCGGGCCAACGAAGAACTGGGATGTCACCCTATTTCTTTGACTCGCCTGGGGCAAGCTGATCCGATCTTCACGTCTTTGCCCCCACAATTCATGACCTTTCAATGGCACCATGACTCCTTTGTTCCCCCGGCCGGAGCATCCCGACTGGCCTACTCGAACGCCTGCCCTCATCAGGCCTTCCGCTTCGGCAAATTGGCCTATGGTTTCCAGTTCCACCCGGAGGTAACCCCGTCCATCGTGGCTCTTTGGAGTGCGGACACCCCGCAGTCACAAGACATAAACGCCGATTTCCAAGAAAAAGAATCAGCTTACCGCCGTGCTTCTCTTGCCGTTCTAACCAATTTCTTGAAGATAGCCAACTGCGCCCGCTAAACACCAGGTCTTCTGATTGGGTCGTCCGGCCCGGCTCAAGTCATTCCAGTAATTCGGTCAAACGGTTGTAATCATCCTCCGTGTCCAGGTCTGCCTGATCCAGCCAACCGGTGACATTAACCGTGATGCCCTGATGGAAGAACTGATTGACCACGTTCCGACCGCCCACATCGCCTTTCAAGACCTCCAGATAGGGAAACAGTCGTCGCCCAAAAATGACCGGGGTCACCCTCGCCCCCGCGACCAGGGGTACGCATAATGGGGCGTCCGAGCCCAAAAAGGCGTAGATTAATCGATTGATCGCCTCCGGATAGATTACGGGTTGATCCCCTAATAGAACCATGACGCCGTCCGCCGCTTCCGGCATATGCCTTAGCCCGGCTTGGAGCGAAGAACTCATGCCCCGGTCAAACTCGGGGTTGAGGACCAGTTTTAACCTGGTCGACCCGGCCAGGGGGGAGAGGTCGGTCGCCACTTCTCCCGCCCGATATCCCAAAACAACCAGCACCTGGTCCAGAGCCGAGGCCAGAGCCGTAGACACGATCCGGTAAAGGATGCTTTGGCCGCCTATCCGAACCAGTTGTTTAGGCCGACCCAGGCGAGTGGACCGGCCCGCAGCCAGGACCAAGCCGATGACCGGACCACGAGATGGGGTAGGCATATATCTCCCAGACAATTTTCGAAGGTGCTGTTCGCTTGTTTATGGTTACTCGTTGAAGGCAACCTGTCACAAGCAATGAATAACCAGCAACCGTGTCCCCTTGAACAGGGACAGGTATGACAGGTTGAGGTATATAATATTGCTCCGTTGGGCTGATTCATCAATAAGTACATCAAATACACAATTCTAAAAAGCAAAATCTTGTATTTCTACCAAAGATGCTTATAATCTCGGCCAAGGATCGGCCCAAATCGTCGGCTGATGTAAAATCCCTGGGGTTGCGAATTCAACTCAGGACTAAAATTGCTTATTAAAGGAGGACTTATGGCAGAACAACCAAAAGAGAATTGGCTTCAATGGGTCGCGCTGACTACCACTATCCTGGCCGTGGCCGCGGCCATCTCATCTCTTAAGGCATCGAGTTACTCAACCAAGATCCAGATTTCCACGACCCGAGAGTCTAACCAGTGGGCCTACTACCAGGCCAAGAGCATTAAGGAACACAGTTTCCGGCAAAACAGGGTCATATTATCTGCCATGGAATTGCTTGAGAACAAGAACCCGGCGGCCCAAAACTTCTTGCTGGACAACATAAAGAAATATGACGCCGAGATTGCCCGCTATGGGAAGGAAAAGGAAGACATCAAAGTCAAAGCTGAGGGTCACGCCGAGGAGCAAGAAGTGCTGAAGATGCACAACAGTAGTTACGCCCTGGCTGTGATGCTTTTGCAGATCGCCATCATGCTCAGCGCGGTCGGGGCACTGATTAAAAAGAAACTCCTCTGGTATGGGGGGATGGCCCTCGGGGCTTGGGGATTGATTTACATGAGCAATGGAATCTTCCTTTGGTTTTGAGCTGTTAACCCCACCTTTCCCCTACCTTCGGCCGTTTTAAGGCGCAGGCAAGCCGCTGTCTGCGTCGGCCACCTTGGGGTTTAATCCTACCGCCTCAGGTTTTTACCCATTAGAATAGTTACCTCACCTATGGATTTATCCGTTCAGAAAAGTCATAATGCTTATGACGGTAGGTGCGGAGACCAACTGTCGGATCTATCATATTTAAAATATTGCAGAAAGAGGTAGAAACAAAATAGCGCCTTGTCCTGGGCTGTCCTCTTCCTAAGGGGACCATTGGTCCTGGCCCCAGGACCAATCGGCCTTATCTGAATAAAATTGGGCAATAAGACGCAAACTCCCAGAGGCGGCGGGCAGCCGATCTGGAGAAGGAGCGAAATTATGGTCAAGGTTATGATCGTTGACGACGAATCTTTAGTCACCCTACAACTTTCCAAGTATATATCCAAGTTAGGTTACGATGTCATTCCTCCGGTCATGTCGGGTGAAGAGTCGATCGACCTGGCCAGACAAGTTAGACCTGATCTGATCTTTATGGATGTCCTCATGCCGGGCAAATACGACGGCATCGCGGCCGCTGAAATCATTAAACGCGAGATGGATATCCCTGTGGTCTTTGTCTCCGGCTATTCGGACGACGACCTGTTGCAGCGGGCCAAGCAGGTGGAACCATTAGGTTACATTCTTAAACCCTTTATGGAAGCCGAGGTTAAGGCCGTCCTCGAATTGGCCCTTTACAGAAGTGAGATGGAACGGCGCCTGAAGGAAAGAGAGAAAAGTGTTGGAGAGCGGTCCGAATTGTTACCCAATATTGTTTGTGAGTTGAATGCCGACCTGAGGGTCACCTACCTCAACCAGACCGGATTTGAGACTTTGGGCTATTCCCCGGCTGATTTGGACCCTCCTCTGGAAATCTCAAACCTGATCCATCCAGATGACCAGCCCTTGGCCTTAAAAAACATGACCGATTCCTACATAAATGGCATGACGAACGAAAACGAATGCCTGCTGCTCCGCAAAGGCGGATCCCCAGTGGCGGCATTGGTCCAATGCGCCCCTATCAAACGGGACGGAGAGACTGTCGGAGTGAGGTGTAGCTTTACCGATATTACTGAAATGCGCCGGTTTAGAGAGCAATTGACTTTGGACAATCAATTAGAAGCCATTAGTACTCTAGTCGGGGGGATCGCCCACGATTTCAATAACCTTTTAGCCATTATTATTGGCTATATGGAGCTGGCCCGAATTGATTCTCCGCCGCAGGCAATTATTCACCGGCACCTCGGCCAGGCCATGGACGCCTGTTGGAGTGCCAAGCACCTGACTCAAAGGCTCCTATTTTTGTCTCACGGGGGTGTCCCAAATATAATATCTTCAGATATTATTGAATTAATTAAAGAGGCTGTCGCCCTGGTGCCGGGTGGGCCGAAAGTCCGGTGGGAGTATTGTTTCGATGATCATCTCTGGCCGGTGGATGTCGACCCCCAGCAGGTAAGGCAAGCTCTTTGCAATATCGTTGGGAACGCACAACAAGCCATGGTCAACGGCGGAGTCATAAACATCATCGTCGAGAACTATCTGGTCGGGGTGCGGCCCCGGAATGAATCCCCATTCTTGCCCGAAGGCAAATACGTCCGAATCTGTATCGCCGATCAGGGTGAAGGCATCCCTGAAGAGCTTTTACCCCGCATTTTTGACCCCTACTTCTCAACCAAACCACGGGGGGCCAGAAAAGGGATGGGATTAGGTCTGACCATCACCCACGCCATTATCAAAAGACACCGCGGCCATATTCGGGTGGAGTCTGTGCCCGGCAATGGCACAAGAGTCTATATCTACCTCCCCGCGGCCCACATGCCGCCAAGTTGATTCCTACCCGTCTCGGTCTATCCCGGCCGAGCCTATTTGATGAAACATTCGTTTATTTCATCAATTGGTCAAAAGAGATACCGATTAGCCTGTCTGCTTCAATCTTAAGTCGCTCGAAACACAATTTTGCCTCAGCCAGGTTACCTTCTCGTCCAACCCTGACCAGATGAGTAGCCAATTGGTTTATGGCCGGAGCCCCTAAGGTCGCCGAGGTACCTTTCAAGGCATGGGCCGACTTAACTAATTTGGTCATGTCTTCTAGTTCAATGCTTTGACTCATCTCGGTCATCTTCTTCGGAACGTCTTCTATGAATAACCCAAACAATTCTTCGAGCAGGTCCTCTTTGCCCTTGAATCTCTTTTTTAGCTCTTGGCGATCAAAAACCGATGGGGCCCCGGCCGGTGATGCCAGGTCTTGAGTTTGATCCCAAGATTCACTGCGCTTGAGCTTAGCAGGTAATATAACCTCTTGTATGACGGTGTTAAGGTCCTCGATATTGATGGGTTTAGTAACATATCCGTTCATCCCCGCGGCAATGAATCTCTCTCTATCTCCCATGAGGGCAAAAGCCGTTTGAGCAATGATTGGGATGTGGGGATCAAAAAGCTGGGAGGTAGTCTCCCGAATGGCCTTTGTCACCGTTACACCATCCATTTCCGGCATAGAAATATCCATTAATATCAAATCAAAGGGCTGGACCATCAACCTGGCCATGGCTTCTTTTCCGTTTACCGCAGCCACTACAGTGTGGCCTTGGCCCTGTAAGACTTCGGTCGCGAATTTCCGATTCAACAGGTCGTCCTCGACCAGGAGTATTTTTAGGGGTGGTATGGAAATCGGTTCTTCTTCCGCTCCGGCCTTCTTGAATAACGCCATGTCCGATTCTGGAACTAACTCGAGGCCGGCGGTAAAGTAGAAAGTCGACCCAACATCAACGGTGCTCTCCACCCAAATCTTGCCCCCCATGAGTTCCACCAGTCTCTTACTTATGGCCAACCCTAAGCCGGTACCGCCATATTTCTTTGTGGTAGAGGTATCGACCTGGGTAAACGGATCAAATATTTCTTCTATTCTTTCCATAGGAATCCCCAGTCCCGTATCTCTGACCGCAAAGAGTAAAACCATAGAATTTGTTTCGTCTGATATTAAGCAGTTACCGTTGTCATGCGTAACCATCAATTCAATTGAGCCGGTTTTAGTGAACTTGATGGCGTTCCCCAGCAGATTAATTAAAACCTGCCTTAACCTATTAGAATCACCTCGCCAGATGTTGGCTAATCCTGGAGATATGTTGGAGCGCAGTCGTAGCCCTTTATTACTCGCTAGCACGCCAACTGTTTTAATTAGTTGATTTACTAAGCCGTACATGTCAAAAGCATGTGGTTCAAACTCAAATTTCCCCGATTCTATTTTCGAAAAGTCTAAGATATCATTTAAAATTAACATAAGGTTATCGGAGGCCTGCTTTATTGACGAGGCGTACTCCAGTTGTTTCGGCGACAAGCTGTCACCAATGAGCAAGGTAATAAAACCAATAATGGCGCTTAATGGAGTTCGAAGCTCATGGCTCATGTTGGCCAGAAATTGACTCTTGGCTCTACTGGCCTGCTCGGCTTGCTCTTTAGCCAGGCAGAGGGCCTCCTCCGCCGTTTTACGTTCGGTGATGTCCCTTGATACCCCAACGATTCCAATGGACTGGCCGTCTGAGTCAATCAAGGCCTTGACCTGGCTTTCTACCCATACCATGGAACCATCTTTGCGGTACTGCTTTATTTCCATCCTGACTGGATATTCCGGGGACTGATTGTTAAGTCTTTCTTGCCTCTTCTGAAGAACAATCGCATATGACTCGGGGGTCATGGTCTCTTCTATGGTTTCATGCAAAGCCTCCTCGACGTCCAGGCCACGCAATCGACGGATAGATGGACTGATGTAGGTATACCGATAATCATTGTCCAGCGTCCAGATCACATCCGCGACATTGTCGGCCAGCAAGCGATATTGGGATTCACTCAGGCGTAGTTCCGCCTCTGCCTTAAGCCGCGCAGCCCGGCTGATTATGAGAAAAACTATGAGCATAGCTTCCAACAAACAGAATCCCGCCCCGCCGATGAAATACCACCGGTATTGTTCCCAAGGAGAATGACCTCGATAACGGACCACACTGCCCGGCGGCAGGTCCTTTTCATCCAGCCCCCAACGTTTAAGTTCCCGCCAATCAAACATAAAAGTGTTTGTTCCTTCACCAATCGGAGCGATATCAGCCGGCTTCTCACCCCGGAGGATGCGCAGCCCCAACTCGGCCGCCCTCTGGCCAACCGCTTCATGATCAATAAGATGCCCACCCACGATACCATAGCCGAGGTAAGAATCCAGGAGGCCATAGACCGGGGCATTGGAGGCGCGCGAGACCAGCGGCAGGACATCCCGGGGCACAAAAGTCTGGCCGGCGCTGTCCCGGAACACGGTCAGATAAAAAACCAGGGTCTGGTCCGGCAATTGGCCCAGTGTCTTCAATAGCTCTTCCAGGGGCAACTTATTCAGATAAATTATCTCGACCTTTTTTTCAAACTCACCCGCTCCTTGCCGGAAGATCTCCGCCAACCATTGATCTATGGCAGACATCCCGGAAATAACCATCACCCGCCTGGCCTGGGGATGAAGTTTGAGTGCTACCCCCAGAGTCCCCTTGATCCCTTGTTCTGAAATCACCCCCGTCATATTTGGGCCGATGGACAGAAACTTCATTTGCGCCTTCCACACTGCACAAAAAACAACCGGAACCGACGGGAAAAGTTCCTGGCCGTGTTTGAGCAAAAAGGACACCGTCTCCGAGTCCTCGGCGATGATCAGATCGAACTTAATGCCGGAATATTTGTGCCGATAGAAGTTCATTAGCTCTTGTAGATATGAATCACTGGGGAACCGGGAGAGTTCCATGTACTCGTAATAGAGGTTGTGAGGTTTGGCGCCGGCGGTGTCAAATCGCGATTGAATCCCCTGATCTATGAGATGATAGGCGGGTAAGTTCATTTGATCGGAATGCAGCACCAACACTCTGGCGGGGCGGTCTAGAGCCAGCGCGGCGGGGGAGGGAATAACACAGCAGAAAATAGAAAAAACGAGGAAAAGATGTTTTATGCCTGGCTCCATATAGAGACCATCTTTGTCATGTTGAGGCGAAGTGATTGGCTCTGGACGCTTCTTTCTGAATCCCTTTAAACGGGTATCAGGCCCCAGGGCTGTGCTGGAGATTCAGATGCGGATGTCACCCTCCAGCGCCGGGAGGAGCCTCTGAACCGCCAGGAATACGGTAGTTGGGAATAGTCCATTGATGGAAGCCTAGTCCGCTCTTTTTAGAGCAAAAACTGTTGATGGCCTCTAATGAAATCATATTATTTCCGTATAGCACAAGGAGATCAAAAAATCAATCTCATAACGACCCCCGTGGGCATGGCCCGGTCGGCGTAGCCCCATTCGTCGGACAATCATTTCCGGCCTGCCCATACAGAGCGTCCAGCTGGGTGAGTCTGCCTTGCCGAGAAGACTCTTTACCGTAAATTCAATTGCGAATTTCTGCATCATTGCGGTGCTCCGTCTAATTGTCTAAATATAACATGGAACCTATAACATCAGTATGTTAAATTAATTGATAGTTTTTTTTAACGTCAACTGCAGTTTTTAGGTGACAGGTGACGGTCAGTTGATAGATAATTATTTAGGACACTGATAACCCTACCGGTCAGGCCGGCGGTGACATCGGCCGAACACGGCTTGATGGTCGTCGAACCTGGACGCAATCTCCTATTCGGCGGCATGGTTCAAGCTCGGCTTCTGGTTGTATCTTTCCTCCCGTATTAAAGTCTTCGCCATCGTGGTTCGACCTGGGCACTTGATCAAACTGAACAGGGGGACAAACATGCTAGTTATGAATTGGATGAGCAAAGATGTGGTGACCATAGATGAACAAGAGTCCATGGGTACCACCATGAAGATAATGAAAGAGAAGAAGATTCCGTCTTTTCCCGTTATGCGGGGCGACAAAATCGTTGGCATCATCACCGACCGAGACATCAAAAAGGCCTCGGCCTCCAACGCCACATCCCTTGAAATTCATGAGCTTCTCTATCTCCTGGCCAAAATTAACGTCAAAGACATTATGACTCCGAATCCGATCACGGTGCCGTCTGATTATACCGTGGAGGAAGCCGCGGAGATATTGCTCCAAAACAATATCTCAGGACTGCCGGTGGTCGATTCCAGGGGAAAATTGGTCGGCATTATTACCAAAAACGATATCTTCAAAGCCATGATCTCCCTGACCGGAGCCGGAAAAGACACGGTTCTTTTTGCCCTGCGGGTGGCCGACCGACGCGGGGCTCTGAAAGAGGTGACCGACGTCATAAGAAATTGCGGCGGCCGGATGAAGAGTATTCTGACCTCCTACGACCGGGCCTTGCCGGGCCACCGCAATGTTTATATCCGGGTGTTTGAGCTTGATCACCCATGCTTGCCGGGACTAATCGACCAGCTTAAGGAAATGGCCATCCTGCGCTACGTCGTAGACCAATATACCAATACAAGAGAAATTTACATGAATTAGTTCCTGTTCCGGTGCCCGCTCGTCGTCAATCAATTCTCCGGCACAGGGTTCCGTCCCCTTAAGGAGGTTCTATTCATGGGTTTGGTCAAGCACAAAATATTGCTGGCTGTCGATAGTTCCGACTATTCTTTTAACTCGGTCCGCTATGTCAGCCAAATAATGCCCCCGGACAAGACAGAGGCCGTTCTCTTCAACGTCATTTCCAGGATCCCGGATGGTTATCTGGATATGGAGGCCGGAACTTCCTACAATGCCGAACACTATCGCCTCCGCGCCTGGGAAACGCTACAGGAGAAACTAATTAGTGACTTTGTGAATAAGGCACGCAGTTTTTTTCTGGAGCGCCATTTTCCGGAGGAAGCCGTTCGGGTTAAGATAGTGGCCAAAAAAGCCGGTATCACCAGGGATATTTTATCTGAA
>JADFXK010000092.1 GCA_015233625.1 Deltaproteobacteria bacterium
AGGAACTCCTGACACAAATATTAAGGGTTAAATACTATAGGCCAAAAAAACCCAGACCTTCACAGCCAAGAATGACAAAGAAACCAAGAAACAAATGGTGCACAGCAAGATCGGCGCCACCCCAACGCGCTTAATTCAACAGCATTGCCCCTTTGCTCTGGCCTGATCACGGTTACAATCAAGACCAGGTGACCATCAACCGGCTATTCGAGGCTTCTTCGGAAAATCTGGTGCTATATTATGAAGGAGCATCGGGATCGGTGTATGACCCGGTGGTGCTGCACACCTTCGAGGCTTTTGATAGGCACATGCAGAGAACCTTGCCTGATGTTTACAAATCATCCAGCTCCATTATCGACCTGGTCAAAATGGTCAACGAGGTCCTCCATGACGGTGACAAACTTTGGCGTCAGGTGCCTCGGGAGACGCAACTCTTGAATAGCATTATGGGCTATGTCCGCCATAGCAGCGGTCGCTCGGCCACCAGCCGGTTTATCGATACAAACATGGAACAGAGCCAAATCACCCTGTTCTTCACTGACCACATCTCCAATAATCTGGCTCGGATAAAATATGCCGCCTATGACTTCTTCAAAAACCATCCCAAACGCACGTCTCAAGGTGAATTCAAGTTGGCCGGCGGCCGGATCGGGTTGGAGCTGGCCTTGAATGACGAGATTAACTGGGCTCAGATCACAATCGACTCCCTGGTGTTCGGAGCCATTTTTCTCATGGGGACTATTTTTCTGTGGTCTTTTACAGGCGGTTTGATGCTGACCATCCCATTGGTGCTGGCCAATTTAATGGTCTTCGCCTACATGGCCGGGGCCGGTATCGGGCTGTCCATAAACACATTGCCGGTCGTGGCGGTCGGAGCCGGCGTGGGCCTGGATTTTGGACTTTATATCTACAGCAGGTGTATCGAGGAGTATCCCAGGCAGGCTAGCTTGGGGGAGGCCATCCTGACTTCGATCCGGACGTCCGGCGTGGCGGTCGCAGCTACAGGTTTGACCATGATTGTTCCTATGATGGTCTGGTGCTTTCTCTCTGACTTAAAGTTCCAGGCGCAAATGGGTATTTTTCTGAGTCTGGTTCTGACAGCCAACGTGATCTTAGCCTTGACCCTGCACCCGCTGCTGATTTACCTGATAAGGCCTAACTTTATCGTCAAGAACCGGGCGCAGAAGTGTTGAGGGGACAAATCAGAGTGATAAGGAAATTTTGAGCTGAGCATGAGTTGACCACGCGATGATCTGATTCAATTTATAGGAGAATACTCTATGCCTTGCCGCAAAGCGTTCCTGACCGTATTGATTCTTTATGTTATAGCCATTCCGGGATTGTCGGCTCTAGCCGAGACCTATTCGGTCAATGATCGGCCGCTGAATTTGGTGGGCTATCTGACCCAAGGGTCGGCATTCAGTCTCAGCAATGGTAAATATTACGACACCGAAGCCGGGTGGCAATCGGCCATCACCACTCTCTTAATTGAAGGTGACTACCGGTTTACCGATAACCTGAAAGTCTATGGCGCCGGGATGTTCCTGGTTGACTGGATCTATGATGCCAAGAGCGACGCCGGTTCATGGAATGACAAGCTGTTTTCGAAGTCTCGGAATGAACTGTATATGGACGACAGGTACTGGCAGATGTTAAAGGAAGCCCACGTTACCTGGACTCCGGGCAATTTTCTCTTTCGTCTGGGAAAACAAATCGTCTCTTGGGGTGAGACTGATGGATTCCGGCTGATGGATCAAATCAACCCCTTGGACCAACGACGCGGGTTCGCCGACGTGGAGTTCGAATCCACGATTATTCCGATCTGGCTGATCCGGACTGAGTATCATACGGATGTCCCTTGGAACTGGCTGACCGACCTGAGATTTGAAGCCGTTCTTAATCCCAATGCCGATTTCATTCCCAACCAGCCGATCAAACTGGGTAATGACCAGGGTGGTATCTGGGCACCGAATATATTGGTTCCGTTTGGTCCTGACACCCGAGCCTATTTGGGATCACCGGATCTGGACCTGCGGAAACCCTCCGCCTGGAGCCCCGATGGGATGGAACTGGGACTCAGAATCCGGGGAACTATTCAAGATTCAATCATCACACTCAATTATTTCAAAGGAATAGATAATGATTATGTGGCCACTTCTTTGCCGATGCCACCCCGGACGGATGTGGCCCCGGACGGTAGATTGGTTATCCATCCCGCTATGAAAGGCTACTATCCTGATCTGCAATTCGCCGGAATTACCTTTAGCCGAGATCTGCAATCCATGCAATCATCATTCCTGGGCGGCGTTGCCCCGGTGATCCGAATGGAGGGATTCTACGCTTTTGACAGCACTTTTGCCAACGATATAAACGCGCTGGAAAAACACAACGAACTCCGCTGGTGCCTGGGTTTGGATTGGAAGGTGAAGATTTCCTGGCTAAATCCTCGGGCCTTCGTGGCTATTTCTCCCCAGTTTTATCATCGCAAGATTATTGACTATCCATCAGATCACGAGCTTACGGGCCTGGATGCGGACAATTATATGACCACCTTAATGGTGAAGACCTCTTATCTCAATGGCAAACTCACCCCGTCTATCTTCTGGATGCGCGATGTCACCACCCAATCGGATATGTACCGGTATCAAATCGACTATCAGTACACCAACAACTGGATCTTTAAGGTCGGGGCTTTGGTTTTGGACGGCAATATAGAAGGGAAAGGCTTCCAGGTCTTTGAACATAAAGATCAGGTCTATTTTAGTGTCAGCTATCGATGGGGCTAGAGATGTTAAAGGCTACTGGTTCCGGGTTTCAGGTCACGCGTTGCCGGTTAGGAGAATGGAGAATATAGAATGAAGAACAATAGCAAGTTAATAGCGGCTCTAGTGGTAACCGGGCTGACTCTGGTTCTTTTGACCTCAGTCGGCCTGGCGGAGGAAGAATATCGACTCACTTTTGACCAGTTCGAGCAGGCCAAGGCTTTTTATGATGATCCCCGGCCAATTCTGAAGGAATGGCCCTGGAAGAGAATTCTTCCGGCTGAAGTCTATCGGAAACTGACGTATGATCAAACAGCCATGAAAAATGGCTGGTCCGAGCTGGTCGGGTTTCGAGCTCCGGAGGTAGTGGGCCGGATCGCCCCGGAGATTAAACCCGGAAAATACAGTTGCGCTGATAAAGAGAAATATCCCGGTTTAAAGGAACTTATGTGGCCCACCATGTATGAGAGATTCAAGCCGGGTGGCCCGCCCTATCCGGGAAATTTTTCGGCTTTTGAAGTGGTGCCGACCAAACAGTACTATCCGGCCATGCCGATCACTGCTGTAACCAAGAATCACCTGGGCCAGGCCAGGTTGGATGATCAAGGCTATTTGGTGGAGAATACCTATACGGCCGGACTGCCTTTTCCTCAACCGGGTGGAAAGCACAAGCCTCAACAAATCGTTTATAACTGGGTCAAGGGATACCTGAGCCTGGAAAATCTATATATGCTTCAACAACTCAAGGGATATACCGCCGGTCTCAAAGAAGATTTCGATTCCAAAGCCGTTTACTGGGCTCTCCGACTTCAAGCCCGGGCCTATATGGCGCCCGATGGTTGGTACGATCAGCGATCCCAGGCTAATGGTGAAGTCAAGGCGTTTGCCATGCAATATCTTACCCCACGGGACTTGTATGGGAATGTCATAACCGCAACCATGTATCAAGGCTGGAATGATTACGACCAATTCATGATTTATCTGGCAGCGCTCCGCCGCGTTCGGAAATTGTCAGGCACCGACACCCAGGATGCGGTGGCCGGGATGGATGTCATTTACGAAGATTCAGGCATGTGGTCCCAAAAGATCACCCCCGAAAAACATCCTTACCGGTATAAGATAATTGCGGACCGAGAATACCTGGTCCCGGCCTATACCGAGGATGGAGCCGAATATTTAGACAAGCATGGCCTGGAATGGCATAATCTCAAGTTCGAACGGCGGCCGTGCTATGTCCTGGAAATGACCCAGTTGGATAAATCATATGTCTATGGCAAACGAGTCGCCTATATCGACAAGGAGACGTTTCACATCCTGGAGATAGATAACTATGATCAAAAGGGACGCCTCTATCGCACCCAAACAACAATCTGGGCCTGGCACCCGGAATTCGGCAGTTACGGTATGTGGCAAACTTTATTAATAGATCATCTGGACCAGCATGCCACCTGGGGAATGGTCTATGGCCATCCAGCCACCTGGATTAACCGAAAGCATGTCAGTATGCGGCAGTTGATTGAAACAGGCAAGTGATCTCATGACCCTGCTATCAGGAGACCATCATGATGTTCATCTCCGGCTATCGGATTCTAGACCAACTCTATGAGAGCCCCAATTCGTGTGTCTACCGGGCCATGCGGCAAGAGGATGATATCCCCATTATCCTCAAAGTCTTAAGAGAAAACTATCCCACACCGGCGGAGTTGGTCCGATACAAGCAAGAATACGAAATCACGCGAAGCCTCAAGTTGAGCGGAGTGATCCGTTCATACGCTTTAGAGAGATACGGCCACACCCCCGTCATCGTCTTCGAAGACTTTGGGGCGCAGTCATTGGCAGACTGGATAACCGGACGCAAGTTGTCAATAGAGGAATTCCTGGTCTGGGGCATAAAGATCGCCGACGGCCTGGGTCAGGTTCATGTCGCTAAGGTTATTCATAAAGACATCAATCCGGCCAACGTCGTTTTGAACCCTCAAAATGGCCGGTTGAAAATCATTGATTTCGGTATCTCCACTGTACTGTCAAGGGAGACTCCGGATATCAAGACCCCTGAGGCTTTGGAAGGCACTCTGGCTTATATATCTCCAGAGCAGACCGGTCGCATAAACAGAGTCTTGGATTACCGGACCGATCTTTATTCCCTCGGCGCCACCTTCTATGAACTGCTGACCGGTCAGGTCCCCTTTGTTACTTCCGACCCCATGGAACTGGTCCATAGCCACCTGGCCAAGACTCCGGCGTCTCCCCAAGAGCATGATCCCGTTATCCCCCAGGTTATCTCCGAATTGGTGATGAAGCTGCTGGCCAAAAACGCCGAAGACCGCTACCAGAGCGCCTGGGGAGTGAAAGCAGACCTGGAGAAATGCCTTAAAGGGTTGCGGAAAGGCCATGAGGTGGCGCACTTTTCCCTGGCCTCAAAGGACGTGCCGGAACAGTTCCAGCTTAGCCAAAAGCTTTATGGCCGAGAAGCTGAAATAGCTACTCTTTTGGGTACTTACAACCAGGTCTTGGCCAGCTCCAAATGCTTCACGCTGGTGTCCGGATACTCGGGCATTGGCAAGACCAGATTGGTCAGGGAAATATATAAACCTGTGACCGAGCGCCGCGGCTTTTTCATCTCCGGCAAATTTGAGCAGTGGCAACGAACAGCGCCCTACCTGGCCATAATTAATGCCCTCCGGGAATTAATGCGTCATCTCTTGACTCAGGGTCAGATCAGATTAGGCATGTGGGAGGAAAAGATATTAACCGCCCTAGGTGCTCAGGGCCAGGTAATGACCGACATTATCCCCGAGCTGGAATTGGTTATTGGTCCCCAGCCGCCGGCCGCCGGATTGGGACCGGCCGAAACCCAAAATCGTTTTGTCTTCCTTTTTCTAAATTTCCTCCGGGTGTTTTGTTCCCAGGGTAATCCCTTGGTTATATTCTTAGACGATCTGCAATGGGCCGATTCAGCCTCATTAAGACTGATTGAGCATATCGCCTCGGCCGAGGAACTGTCCGGGCTCCTTTTAATCGGCGCTTATCGGGATAATGAGGTGGACCGCAGCCACCCCTTGATGCTGACCGTTGATTGTCTGGAACGTGAAGGTGCGTCGCTACATCGGATCCCATTGGCTCCGCTAAGTGAGACGGATGTTTCCAAATTGCTGATGGATTCACTTCGCCGAGACATCCCGTCCATTGCGCCGTTGGCTGACCTGGTTGGTCATAAAACGGGGAGGAATCCTTTTTTTATTAATCAGTTTTTAATCACGCTCCATGAAAAAGGCCTGATCTGCTTTAATTCACGCCGACGCTACTGGGATTGGGACCAAGAAAAGATAGCCGCTTCACCTTTCACCGAGAACGTGGCTGAGATGTTGTCCGAAAAACTGGAGAGCCTACCTCCGGCCTGCCGGCAGACTCTTCACCTGGCCTCGTGTCTTGGCACCGATTTTGATTTGTCCACGCTGTCCCTGATCACCGGACAGCCACCGGGTGATGTCCACCTTCTTCTTATGACTACTTTGCAAGCAAGCCTGGTCGCCCCGACCTCGGAGGTGGTGACCAGTGGTTCGGATCTCTTTGATTCGACTTTAATATATAACAATTACAAGTTTTCTCACGACCGGGTGCGGCAAGCCGCCTATTCATTGCCCGGCCAGGAACTCATCGCTCAGACCCATCTGAGGATAGGCCGAATGTTATTGTCCCTTCTGTCCCCCAGGGACCGGGGAAATCGAATCTTAGAGTTGGTCGATCACCTGAATGTGGGGAAAGAGTTGATCACCGATGTGCAGGAGAGAATCAACCTGGTTGAACTCAATCTCCTGGCTGCCCGCAAGGCCAAAAAGTCGGCCGCCTTTGCCGCGGCGCGGGGATATCTGAACGCAGGACTGGAGTCGATTCCTGATGACGCCTGGTCCGCAAGTTATCAGTTGGCCCTTGACCTCCATCTGGAACAGGCCGAGTCCGCCTATGTTAACAGCGATTTTGAACAACTATTACGGATAGTTTCCATCGTGTCCGACCAGGCCGAGAACAACCTTGATTTGGTCAAAATCTATGGAGTCCTGGCAGATGGATACACCAACGAGGGTGACCTGAAACAAGCGGTGGCCTGTGGTCTCAAGGCGGCCAAGATGTTGGGATTGGTGTTTCCCGATGAGCCAAAAGCCATAAGTCAACTGATAAGGACCAAGATTGACTGGATCCAATCGTTTCTGGGCGCCCACCCGGTGGAAGGACTGCTGGACTTGCCGATGCTGACTGATCCGACTAAGCTGGCCCAACTCAGCATCTTGAGCAAAACCGTAATCCCGGCATTCATCTATGATCCTGAACTGTCTCTGTTACTTTTGACCACTCTGGTGGAGACATCCCTCCGGGAGGGGAACTCCGTTTACGCCCCCCAGGTCTATTGTTGGTACGGATATTGCGTTGGCTCATTACTCGAAGAGGAACAGTTGGGCCATCAATTAGCTCAGGTGGCGGACAACCTGGCTGATCAACTAGGCGTGGAAAAGAAGTATGGGATCACCTTTCTTCTGGCCGCTATCAGGTTTGTGATTATGCCTTCAAGACAAAGTGCGGTCACACTCCGAGAAGTGTATCGGGCCAGTCTGGAATATGGCGATCGCATTCATCAAGACCATACTATGATTACTATTTCATATTTTGATTTCTTTTCCGGAAAGAACTTAGGCGAAAGTTGCTTCCAGGCCGAAACTTTCCTAAGTACAATACGCCAGAATAAAGGTTCATTTGGCGTGGGGATAATGTCGTTTTTGATTGCGGTGAACCATTGCTTCCAGGGCCGGACCACCGGCCCGACCAGTTTTGAAGGCCCAGGGTTCAATGAATCCAGATACCTGGAAGCGACCGGCGGTCAAGGTGTGTCCGCGGTCAGATACTATTTTTTTAAGTTATGGGCAGCCTATTTATGCGGAGACTACGCCACGGCCGGGCAGGCTTTGGCCGGTATGGATAAATGCGCCAGCCAGTTACAGGTTGAACCGGCCAAGATCGATTATCCTTTTTACCATTCCCTGACTTTAACAGCCCTTTCTCCGACGGTCTGTCAGACGGAACAAAGGGAATTCATGGTCAAGCTGGAGCAATATCGGCCTAAGATAAAAAAATGGGCCGATTTGTGCCCTGAAAATCATTTGTGCAAGCATTTAATGTTGGAAGCGGAACTGGCCCGGATGGACGGCCGAGACATTGAAGCGGCCAACCTGTACGACCAGGCCGTCAGCTCGGCTGAAGATAACGGACTGACGCATCTGCAAGCCCTGGCCAATGAGTTAGCCGCCAAATTTTGGTTGGGCCGAAAAAACGCCAAGGTCGCCCGTGTCTATTTGATGGAAGCCCATTACCATTATCAACGCTGGGGTGCGGCCGGCAAAGTGCGGCAATTGGAGGAGCAGTATCCCGCCGTTTTGGCCAAGCGTGACGCACCCGACCAACCGGCGGCCAGGCTGACAGTATATGCACCAGGGTCGGACCAGAACAATCAATCTAATTTTGACTTAGCCGCGGTAGTCAAAGCGTCTCAGGCCGTGTCCGGTGAAATCGTCCTGGCTGACCTGTTGAAAAATCTAATGAGCATCGCCATGGAGAATGCCGGGGCGGATAAAGGATGTCTGATTCTGGCTCATGATCAAAAGTTAGTAGTTGAAGCCCAGGCTAGTTTAGGGCAAGACACCCGCCTTGAACCCCGGACGATAGAAAACTGTCCGGATTTATCGGCCTCAGTAGTGCGTTATGTAGCCAGGACCGGAGAGACTATCCTGCTTGATGACCCAGTTAGTGAAGGCACCTTCACCCAAGACCCATACATACAACGACACCAGCCTCATTCCGTATTGTGTCTGCCCATTTTGCGCCGCGGCCAATTGACCGGTCTGCTGTATCTGGAAAACCGACTGGCTACCGGAGCCTTCACCTCCAGTCGGGTGGCCGTGCTGGAATTGTTGGCTACCCAAGCCGCCATTTCTATCCAAAATGCCCAACTCTACGGCAAGTTGGAAGTATCTGAGCAGAAATATCGATCCCTCTTTGAAAATGCCCTGGAGGGAATTTTCCAGGCTACTTCGGAGGGGCAAATCATTAACGCCAATCCCGCCCTGGCCCGGATGACCGGATATGACTGGTCTACTCCGCTCCCGGCCCCAGAAATTCCCCTCATCCGGAAATTCTATGTGCACCCCGGAGACAGGGAAGAACTAATTCGTCGGCTCCAGGCAGAAGGTCAGGTGACCGACTTCGAAACCCAAATGTTCCGTCGGGATGGCAGTGTTTTCTGGGCCTCCATTTCTGCCCGAATAGTTCGACCGTCAAATGGTCCGGCGTTCTTTTATGAAGGGTCAATGGTCGACATTTCAGCCCGGAAAGAAAAGGAAAAAGCGGAACTGGAGCGTCAGGCTGCGGAGGCGGCCAATCAGGCCAAAACTGAATTCCTGGCCATGATGAGCCATGAGATCAGGACCCCCATAAATGCCATTATCGGCTTCACCGACCTGGCCTTACGCACCGATTTGAACTCGCGCCAAAGTAACTATTTAAGTAAGACCAAACGCTCCGCCCTTGATTTACTTCACCTGATCAACGATATTTTAGACTTCTCCAAGGTCGAGGCGAACAAAATTGAGATGGAACGGGTGGAATTCCGGTTGACCCAAGTGCTGGAGAATTTGTCTGATATGTTTCGCGATCAGGCGGCGGAAAAAGGCCTGAACTTGGTGATTTCGGCGGCCAACGATACCCCCGAGGTCCTGGTCGGTGACCCCATGCGGGTGGGACAGGTGCTGACTAATCTGATCAGCAACGCTCTCAAGTTTACCCACCATGGAGGAGTAGTGGTCAACGTCATCATGGAAAGGATACCCTCTGAGCATGCCAGGCTAAAATTTTGCGTCCGGGATTCCGGTATTGGCATCTCAAAGCCGGAACTGCCCCGGTTGTTTGATCCCTTTACCCAGGCGGACGACTCTATTACTAGAAAATATGGCGGCACTGGTTTGGGGTTGGCTATCTGCAAACGGCTGGTGTCACTTATGGAGGGGGAAATCTGGGTTGAGAGCCAACCTGGTCTGGGGAGCGAATTTTATTTCACCGCGGACTTTGGTCTGCCTTCTCAGCCCCTGGCCTCGAATATCACCCTACCGAAGACACTGCAAGGGGTTAAGGTGCTGATCGCGGCCAAAGACCAGGCGGTGAGGGAGAGCGTTCAGGAGATGTTGCTCAGGTTTGGTTGTGCGCCTATGACCGCGGATTCAGGTTCCGCCGTCCTGCAGGCGCTATCCGGGGACGGCCCAGGGGTGGAGTTGCTGATTGTCAATGTCCAGTTGTCCGGTGCCAATGGCCTATCCATTATTCGTCGGATCCGGCAAACGACCTGCGGGGCTTGTGTCCCGGTGATTCTTATGTCTAACTCGGCCTTGGAGGAGACATCTCGGGTTGTTCAGGAGCTGGGGGTGAAGGCGGTGCTGCTCCAGCCTATCAAACCATCTCTGCTGTTTGATACAATCGTAGGTATTTTTGGTCGCGGCACCATAAAAGACGTCAAAGGAATCAAATTCGAACTTGATAAATCGTCTCTTTCCAATAAACTCCATGGGGCGCGGGTACTGTTGGTGGAGGACAACTTGCTTAACCAGGAATTGGCCATGGAACTACTGTTGGGGGCCGGGCTGAAGGTGGATGTAGCCAATAACGGCCGCGAAGCCGTGAGCATGATTAACAAAGACCGTTATGATGCGGTCTTGATGGATCTGCAGATGCCGATTATGGATGGCTATGAAGCTAGCCGGCTAATCCGCCAAGACCCCGACAATCGTGAGATTCCGATCATCGCCATGACTGCCCATGCCCTTCAGGGCATTTCGCACAGGTGCCTTGAGTCTGGAATGAATGATTATCTCTCCAAACCCATTGAGGTGGAGCGGCTATTCTCCGTGTTGTCTAAGTGGATTCAGCCTCAGTCTGGAGCCGCGGAGCCTCTGCCGCAACCGGTCCCTTCAGATGATAAGCAGGATGCATCTTTTCCCGAGACCATCTCAGGAATAGATGTGGCCTCAGGCCTGGCCAGGTTGGGAGGCAATAGACGGTTGTTAATCAATTATTGGCGCGGATTTTATACCAGCTATTCCCACGCGACGAATGAAATCAGAGACGCCCTGCAACAGGACGACCTGGAGTCAGCCAAACGGTTAATCCATAATCTCAAAGGTATGGCTGGAAATTGCGCCGCCACCGAACTCTACGCGGCTGCGGCTTCATTGGAGCAAACTCTGGAACACGGAAATCAAAACGACCTGGACAGGGGCCTACAGCAACTGGAAATAATCTTTGACCAGGTCATGGACGTCCTGGCTACCATAATTCCGCCTGAGGCCCTCACTCCTACCCAGTCCGGTGTGCCCATGGACTTATACCCGGACTCGGCCGTGATGACGCCGTTGCTGATACGTCTCATGGGGCAGTTGTGCGAGAACGACCTGGACGCGAAAAAATGCTTCGAGAACATCAAGGAACAGTTGGGCCAACCTCTGTATAGAGAAAACATTGAGCGGTTGGAATCTCAGATCAACCGGTTGGATTTCCATCAGGCCAGGCAAACCGTCATTGAACTGGCCCAGTTGCTGGATCTTTCATTGGAACAATTAAATTGCGGCCCCTCGGTGATGGATTGATGAAAAAGATGTTTCCAGGCGATGCCTGAGTCGGTAAGTGATGTCACCAACATCAGGTACTCGAACAAGTAACCGCAGTCCTCTATGGAGGACCCAAAAGAATGGATCAAATTGGGACCAAGCCAAGAATCCTGATCGTCGATGATGATCCGGGAAATATCACTTCTCTGGGCGAGATGTTACAGCATGACTGCCAGGTGGTTTTCGCCACCTCCGGCCGGGATGCCCTGACTATTTGCCGCTCCAAGCATCCGCCTGACCTGGTCTTATTGGATATCGTCATGCCGGAAATGGATGGGTATGAGGTGTGTCGCCGGTTGAAAGCCGACCCACAAACGGATCAAATCCCAATTATCTTCTTGACGGCTAAGACGTGTGACGGTGAGGAGGTGAAGGGGCTGAGCCTGGGGGCAGTGGACTATATTTCTAAGCCTCTTAACTTGGCTATTGTTAAGGTTCGGGTCCGCAATCAACTTGCCCGACAACAGGCAGAAATATTTTTGCTGGAATATCAACAGGAGTTGGAACGGCAGGTGGCGGAACGGACGTCGGAACTACAGACTGCGGCTTATGAATTAAAATTTAAACACCAAGAACTTGAGGTGGCTAAGACTGAACTGGAAGAATTGAATCAGGAGCTGTTGAACACTAATCAGGCCTTGGCTGTTTTGGTCAAAAGTACTGAACAAAGCAGAAAAGAGAGTGAGAAACGCTTAGCATTGTTGGTCAGGTCCCGGGTCATGCCGGTGGTGGAAGAACTTCAGCAACAACCTGATCTTACCAATTACCGGGCTCAATTTGACATGTTGGCCGGGTATATGAACGATCTGGTGGCCAAGCTTGAGAGTGGCGGAGGCATGTCATTCTCTCTCACCCAG
>JADFXK010000093.1 GCA_015233625.1 Deltaproteobacteria bacterium
TATTGGCCATGGCCAGGCGGCGCTAAACGTGCTATCAAAGGAAATCGAAGGCCTGACCGTTGAATATCTGGAAAAAGAAGCCGCTCCGTGTCCCTTGATCGTCATCGGCTCCCATGCCAAGCTGGCCACGGCGGCATATTCTTTAGAAGATGTCCATCCGGTCAGCCCGAAGGAACTCCGGTTCGCCTCGGGACTGGCCACGATGGGGCACAATTACGGGGAATATAAGCAGCTTTTTGGCGAGGCTATGACCATAAACGGTCACTTCTTTTTTTATCCGGCGGTCAAACGTCCGGCCGTGGATTTCATGTTGAACGCCGGGGACGATTTGTCGGCCGATCTGAAATTTTTCCACGGTTTCGGGTTTAACGGCGAATTTAAGTACGTTCTATCGTTTGAAGGTCTGGCCGGGTTGGTGACCTTGCCCCAGTTGGTCAATATGTGGTTTGAAATTTCTTCGGCCGATATCCTGGGTGTGGTGTTTCTGGCCGAGAGCAAAGGTTTCTGGGGGATGAATTTGAAGAAGGTCCCGATTGTGGAAAACCAGCCACCGCAGGGACGGGATATTTTTGATCCGGCGAATTTCACGGACTGGATGAATTTTCCGGTGGAACCAACAGATATCAATCACATCGTCACCGGCGTCGGGGTAGCCGCCAGAGGCCAGGCCCGAGAGCGCCTGGAGATGACTGGAGTCTTGCCTAAGGGTCAGAATTTCCATCTCCATGCCGGGGTGTTTTCCAAAGAGGCGATCAGCAAGCGGTTGGACCGGTTCGACGATGAAATCGAACGGGTTTTGACAGAACTGGAGGCGGCCAAGGTCCAACACGTCTTGGCACA
This sequence comes from Deltaproteobacteria bacterium, assembly GCA_015233625.1. GTDB lineage: Bacteria > Desulfobacterota > JADFXK01 > JADFXK01 > JADFXK01 > JADFXK01. The sequence goes on from JADFXK010000093.1 coordinate 841, forward strand.
ATCCAAATTCAGCAGCGGCCTGGTCGGCCTGGTCGAACTGACGGAGTAACGCATGGAACTTTGGATCGGCGCACTTAACTTAGGTTTTTTATATGCCTTTATGACCATGGGGGTGTTCATCACCTTCCGGATCCATGATTTTCCGGATATCACCGTGGATGGCAGCTTTGTCCTGGGCGCGGCTGTAGCCGGTGTGCTGCTGGTCCATGGGGTGAACCCAATTACGTCATTGCTGGTGGCGTTCCTGGCCGGGGCGGCGTCCGGGATGATCACCGCGGTCATTCATAACCGCCTGAACGTAAATGGTCTCCTGGCCGGAATCATCGTCATGACCGGGCTCTACTCCATTAATTTGCATATTATGGGACGGTCAAATATTCCCTTGATCAATCAAGTCACCCTGATGAGTTACATAGACCGGGTGAATCCGGGTCTGACTCCGGAAATCTGGATGTGCCTGACCTTAGGCGGGGCCACAATTCTTTTCGGGTTGATCATGGCCTGGTTTTTCAAAACCAATCTGGGCCTAGCCATGCGGATGACCGGGAACAATCCGATTATGGCCGCCGCCACCGGCGTTAACGTGGACCGGATGAAGATACTGGGTGTGGCCCTGGCCAACGGGCTGACCGGCTTGTCCGGCGGGTTGGTCGCTCAGTATCAGGGTTTTGCCGATATCGGCATGGGCATCGGCACGGTGGTTATCGGACTGGCCGCGGTGATCATCGGTGAGTCAGTTTTAAGAATGCGCTCCATCTATGCCAAAGTATTCAGCGCTATTGTGGGATCCTTAATTTTCAGGTTAATGATCGCCGTGGCCCTGGCCGTGGGCATGGATCCCACTGATTTAAAGCTGCTCACTGCGGCTTTTGTCCTACTGACTCTGGCCGCGTCCAAAGCAACGGCGGGCAAGAAGGCCTTTAAGACGGCTCTATCTCATTTTTGGTCGAAATCGGCCTGGAATGGGCGGAAAGTCTCTGTCGCAGTCTGCCTGGTCCTGGTGCTGACCGTGGCCGGTTGGGGCTATAAGCGATATCATGGATCGCCCGCAGCAGGACCGAACAAGCTGTATAAAATCGGTGTGGTCCAACTGCTCGATAACCCTCTCTTGAACATGACCAGGGACGGATTCTTGGCCGAAATGAAGAAAATGGGTTATGAGTCCGGCAAAAACTGTGTCATGCTGGAAGAAAACGCCCATGGTGATATGTCCACGGTCAACAATGTCTTGGATAAATTCAAACAACAGCAAGTTGACCTCATCTTTCCCGTCTCTACCGCCTGCACCCAGGCGGCCATCAGTAAGTTTAAAGACCGCCCGGTAGTCTTCGCCGGGGTGGCCAGTCCATTTATTATCGGCGCGGGACAATCGGACACCGACCATCTCCCGAATGTCACCGGCGTGTACGGCGGGGCCCCGGCCCAAAAGATGATGGACATCGTCCACCGATTCAAATCCGGCCAATTCAAGATCGGCACCATCTGGGATCCATCCCAGGCCAATTCCGTGTTTAATGTGGGCCAACTGCAGGATATAGTGAAAGGCGATAGTGACGTCACCTTTATCGGGACCACCGTGACCAATTCAGCCGAGGTGTCTCAGGCCGCCACGTCGTTGGTCCACAAAGGGCTGGATGTGTTCACCCTGGTCCCGGACAATATTGTCTATTCCGCCTTCGAATCCGTGCTCAAGGCGGCCAGGTCGAAGAATATCCCTATTTTTATCAGTGACGTGGAAAGATTGACCGATGGGGCCTTTTGCGCCATAGGATATGATTACACCTCCGTCGGGAACCAGGCGGCGCATTTAGTGGATCGGATCATAAAGGGTGAAAAGCCCCAGGATATCCCTTTTGAAAAAAACAAGAAACTGACCTTCGGATTTAATCTGGACACGGCTAAAGAACTGGGCCTGACCATCCCCCCCGACCTGCTGGCCCAGGCCAATGTTATCGTTGACCGAAAAGCCGAAGCAACCGCAAAGGCAGGTCACCCGACGGCCGCGGCCCCAACCTCAACCCCCTCATCTGGTCAGGCTGCCTCCGCCCTGCCTCCCGCCGCGGACAAAGTAACGCCGGCCGCGGATAAGCCCCCGGAAAAGAGGTTGGTCGTGTTCATCTTCAGCGAAACCCCGCCCATCATGGATACCCGCAAAGGGGTGCTGGAGGAACTGACCACCAGCGGTGTGTTGAAAAAGTATAATATTTCAGTGGACGATAAAAGCGCCCAGGCTGAATTCTACCTGGCCCAATCCATTGCCTCGGACATTATGCGCCTGAATTATGATTACGTCATCACCCTGTCTACTCCGGCTCTCCAGATAATGGCTCAGGCCAACAAGAGAATCCCCCACATTTTCGGCGGCGTAACCGACCCGTACCGGATGGGGATTGCCAAGACGCCGGAAGATCATCTCCCCAATATCACCGGTGTGGCCACCATGCATCCGGTGTCGGCCACCATCAAGGCCATCCGGGAAATTCTGCCTCAAGCTAAGATTATCGGGACCGTCTGGAACCCGTCCGAAGCCACTGCGGAAGCCTGCACCTATGCCGCCCGAGACGCGGTCAAGCAGTATGGTTTCCAACTTGTGGAGACGAATATCAGCCAGGTCAACGACATCGCCGAGGCCTTGAATGCCCTGGTCAGAAAGAAAGTCGACGCCCTGTTTACTTCCGGTGATAACTCGATTAACTTAGCCGTGGACTTTGTCGGCAAGATCATGAAACAACACAAAATTCCCTATTTCACCACTATCCCTACGGATGCCGGGCGGGGGGCCGCGCTGTTGTCCATTGGCGCAGATTACGTGGAAGTCGGCCGGGAAACGGCCAGACAAGCCATCCTGGTTATCACCGGCCAGGATCCCAAGAATGTCCCAATCAAGAATTATGTCCCGGAAAAAATGGTGGTCAATGCGGCCTTAGCCAGGGAGTACGGCCTCACCATACCCGATTCCATACTGAGGCAGGCGGCGGAGGTCAGGCGGTAACGGCAGCCGAAATGCCTTATCAATATGGTGATATTGCATATATCTTTGAATAGCTAGACACAGTTGACATCTACCACGTTTTGTGCCATAGGTGGATTGGGACGATATATGGTGAAATTATGGCTGATGCGGTTGATCCGACCGTTGTTCCTGAATAGGCCCATGGTACAGACTTAGGGTGAATTTGGAGAACAGGTTAGGGTTTGCCGACAGCGGTCTTATGAACACAAGCCGCTTGCTCTGTTGAGGCATGACTGAGATGAGAGATGGTTAGGCCACAAGGTCGGGGTTGGCAAGATGAACTTGTTCAAGATTGCACAGGAAAACGCAGCTTCTCTTGAGGCACAACTCAATCAAATCATGGATAAGAGTTCGCCCGCCACGAAACTGTGTTTGGCGGATTTTCAAAATTGGGTTCTCGACGAGGCCGGAATCTCCATTAACATGAAGGCCGCAGTTCTTTCGATTTTCATGACAACCGAAAAACACCAGAACATCCATGAATGGGCCGCCGAGCAAGCCGAACTTTCCCTGAGACCTCGTCAAGAGATCCTTGAAGAAAAGCTTGGCAAATACTACGATCGAAGACTAGCTTTCGACAATGCCTTTGAGGATGGTACCAGATTTCGTTACGGCGCCCTTAATGCTGGAGGAGTCGGACTAAGCCTTTTTGGTGATTTCTGCATGGTGCTTAACCGAAGTTTTATGGAATCACTCAATGACGCGGTCTACTTGCCTGATGACAGCCTGGTGTGTTGCTTCAATGAGTTGCATCAATTTGATGTGGAGGCCGTCCGAAGGAAGGTCTGCCCGCACACCCATCGTCACTATTTGGTGGTTATAAAGCACGCAACGGTAGTGCAGCAAACCTCCAGAGAGCAATGGGGAAGAGTCATATTGGCGGATGGGAATTATATCGAAGCCATTTTCACGGCAGATATTATGCCGGATCATATTGCCGAAGTCCGTGTGAAAAAAGACAAATATGACGAACTGTTTAACCTGGCTTTCGACGACTTCGGCCGGAAACTTGACGAGGCGGAAACCGCCCAGGTGCTCCATTTTGTTCAGATCTTAAAAGTGACCCGCAGAAGATCAATTTCGCTGGAGGTGCTGCCATGAACATAAACTTGCTGGCTTACTTTGACCTGGACGGAAGTGCGATAGTCAAGATCGACTCTGACCTCCTTTTGGCGCGTCCCCCTTTCGAGAAACGACATATCATTAAGATTAATGAGACTATGCTGGATAAGGCGGTCCTCCGTTTCGGCTTTTTTTCAACGGAAAAAATGTTTTCCGATTGGGAAACGTTGATTCAATTTCTTAATGCCCAGGTAGCGGAGGCCCATAAAGCCCGCGGCGTGGATCTTTCCAAGGTAGATGTGAGTCAAGATATCATTGATCTGGCTCCGCCGGAAATTCTCGACCAGTACCTTGATCGTATAGAAAGCGAGCTTATCCCAGCGCGACGTTTTGATCACGCCGAGTCCGTTCTTATGGCCATGATTAAATCCAATAATCCCGACCTTTCTTCAAAGCCGCGACGATTACGGGTAACACACCTGATGCAAGCCCTAAGCGAGGCCAGAAAAAGTGATCCGGTTAAGGCGCTGCAATCCATGGCAAATGAAAGTAGATTTCCGAACCTGACAAAACATGGCGGTTTACTTAGAGCCCGGGATATTGGGAAACGTATCAGAAAACAACAATCAATACTGGCCGCCTAAGAGGACCCCATGCAGACGATTACCTTCTTTTCCTATAAGGGCGGCACGGGCAGATCCATAGCCGTGGCCAACGCAGCGATCTACCTGACCCGGCTCGGTTTTAGAGTGGCGGTGATGGATTTCGATTTGGAAGCGCCGGGATTGCACTACAAGTTTAGTCCGGCCGCGGATGGCGCGCCTGTAACCGTAGAGCGCGGGGTCGTCGATTATCTTTTTTCGTTTGTCATCGAAGGGGAAAGACCTGCTTCGATAAATGATTATGTAACCGAAGTGTTTGCGCTCGGCAAAGATAGACCACCTATCTTCCTCATTCCGGCCGGTAAGGCCCCGTCAGTTGATTACTGGCAGAAGCTTAGTCGGTTAAACTGGCACGAGCTTTTTTATGCCTCGGAGTCTCAGGGAGTCGAGCTCTTCCTTGATCTGAAGTATCGCATAGAAGACGAAATAAACCCGGATTTCTTGCTGATCGACTCCCGCACCGGGGTCACCGAAATGGGTGGCGTGGCCACCACCATTCTACCGGACACTATTATCTACCTGCTGCTCAATAACCGCGAAAACTTTGACGGGGCCCGGGCTGTTTTGCGCAGCTTGAAGCGGTCTATACGGCAAATTGGGGATCAAAAGGTCAAGGTCTTCGCTGCGTTGGGCCGGTTACCGGAGTTGGGCGACTACGAGCTAGAGAACAAGCTTCTGGGAGGAGTTAGGGCCTTTCTGGAGGAGACGGCCGATAACCTGAAGGATACCCTGGCTCTTGACGAGATATTCGTACTCCATTCCGAACCGGTCCTGCAACTTCGAGAGTCGTTGCGCGTAGGTACAGAGCACAGTCCTGACGATTCAATTCTGCTCCAAGATTACCTAAGACTGTTTTCTCACATTGTCCCCAAAGATATGATCATGCCCAGAATTGAAAATTTGATCCGGGCGGCTAGAGAAAAAATTTGGCTTGATCCTGAAGGGGCGACCAAAGAAATGGAGTCCCTGGCGGAAGTTTATGGGACCCCGGAATGTCTTCGGGAAGTATTGATGTTTTATAATGTCCGTAGTATCAAAGGACTCAGAGCTCTCAAAATGGCCCAAAGGCTTTGGGCGGTTACGCAAGAGCCTGAAGACACTTTGCTGCGACGCACGGTGACGGAAACGTTTGAGGTGCCCTCCATTTTGGGTTCATCTTATATACCCGATTTGAATTTCATTGAAAGTGTCTGGCAGGCCTGGGAGGAGGCGGATATCGTCTTGGGAAGGAAGCTGGCCGAATCCTATAACTACCTAAACAACTCCAGCAAAGCCGCGGACATATATCTTCAACTGATCAAAAAATTTGGGGTGCGAGACGATGATCTGGCCAGGTGCATGAGGATGCTCATGAAGACCGAACGAGCCGAGGAGACGAGGAATTTGATTGATAGGTTTAAAGATATTCAGATGACCAATCTCGATTTTCTAACCGCCTGGGCGGAGTTCGCCGTGCAGCAAGTTGATTTAAGTTACCTGAAATATCTCTCGCAAGAACCCATTATCTTGGGACTGTTGGAAGGCGATCCAGATGTCGCCCTTGAGGTTGCCGAAAGAACGGGTCAGAGACAAATTATTGAGAAGCACATCGGAGCCAAGCTTGCCATGATTATCGGGGGAGGGCCTTCTCCCACCCTGACGAAAATTGGTAGGGTATACCGCGCCTTGGGGAAAGAGCAGGAATTCATTGCCCAGGTCAGAAATAGGATGACTCAAAGCCAAGCGGACTGGTTTCTAAAGATGTATTTCTAAGGACATGTTAGATTTTGCCCCGTGGGCAGGCGGCCGAGGTCAAAAAATAACGAGGTTAAGCATGATCAAGATAACCGACCTGCATAAGACGTTTAACGCCGGGACGGCTAATGAAGTCTACTCCTTAAGAGGAGTTAGTTTAGAGATAGCAGAAGGGGAATTCGTCACCGTCATCGGGACTAATGGCTCCGGCAAATCCACTTTGCTCAATGCCGTCGCCGGAACTTTCTTGCCCGATTCAGGCCGGGTGGAAATCGCCGGAGTGGATGTCACCCGCCAATGGGATTTTCAGCGGGCCAAACTCATCTCCCGAGTATTCCAAAACCCTTTTGCCGGCACGGCCCCGGATATGACCATCGCCGAGAACCTACATCTGGCCTATTTAAGGGGCAAGCCAAAGTACCCGAAGACGGAGCTGAAAACATCTCGTCGGGGCAAATATCGGGATGAAATCGGGCAACTGGAGATGCAACTGGAAGACCGGATGGACAACGTGATCGGGACCCTGTCCGGCGGGCAGAGGCAGGCTTTGACTTTGCTCATGGCAGTTATCAATCCGCCCCAAGTCCTGTTGCTGGATGAGCACACGGCCGCCTTAGACCCCAAATCTGCGGCCCAGGTCATCCGACTGACCAAGAAATTCATTGAACGGGGCCGTCTGACCAGCCTGATGGTCACCCACAGCATGAGCCAGGCCCTGGAACTGGGTACCCGGACGATTATGATGAATAAGGGCCGGATCATCGATGATATATCTAAAGCTGAGAAACAAAGGCTGACCACCAACGACTTACTGGACAAATTCGCCGAACTGCGCAAGACCGAGCGGTTGACCGATGAAATGCTGGAAGAATTGCGGCGGGATTATATTTAACCTGAATTCGACTAGTTTTATTAATCGGGAGACAGAGATGAATCCGCAGATGGCGCAGATGAACGCAGATGAAAGAGACCCGCAGGTCCATGTGATCATTTGCTGAACTTTAGCCGACCGAGACGTGGATACAAGCGTTTTATGTTTTTGAATCTACGCAAATCAGGGCAATCTGCGGATTAAATCATGACCCTTGACACTAATCGCCTAGTGTACTCATCGATAGGGTACTCATCGAACTCAGGTTATATTTAGGTCAAAAAGAAGACCTGGGTAACAACCTGTTACCGACCGGTCATCTGCATCTTAGAAACTTGAACAGCAGCACGGTGATATCGTCAAACGGCTCCAATCCGGTTTGGAACTCGTCCAGCTCCGCAAAGATGCGCTGGCAGATGTCCTGGGTGGAGTCATGCCCATGAGCTTCGATCACCGCCGCCAGCCGCTCCTCACCGAACATCTCTTCCTGGGTATTGACCGGTTCAGTCACTCCATCGGTAAAAACGACCAGAGATTCGCCCGGCTCCAATTGCAGGAGGCTGTCATGATACTCTATTTCTTCCATGGCGCCGACGGCCGGGTTGACGAGACTCGGCGTCCGTTCAGCTAAGCCTAGGGTTTTCCCCTGGTTGACGATCAGCGGCGGCGGATGTCCGGCGTTGCAGAAGGTGATCAAACCGGTGTTCAGGTTGCAGATGAAATAGAACACGGTGACAAAGTGGGCGGAAGGGTTATCCTTGGCTAATGAATCATTTGTCTTGGAAATAGCCGCCGCGGCGCTCAGGTTATGGCTGGACGCACTTCGGAGCAAAGTCCGGGTCCGCATCATAAATAATCCGGCCGGGACGCCCTTCCCGGAGACATCCGCCACCACCACCCCGATGTGGTCCTGATCTATCAGGAAAAAGTCATAATAGTCCCCGCCTACCTCCTTGGCCGGCTCCATTCGGGCGAATATCTCCACATTTTCAGCCTCCGGACTGGGCGGAAACACCGTGGGCAAGGCATCTTGCTGGATCTGGCGAGCCAGACGCAATTCGCTTTGAATCCGTTCCTTCTCCTCCATGGTCCGAGCCAGTTCCCGCGTCCGTTCCTGGACTTTGATCTCCAGGATTTCGTTTTGCCGGGCCAGTTCTTCTTGAGCCAACTTTAATTGCAGGTGGTTCTTGACCCGAGCCTGGACTATGGGCGGGTTGATGGGTTTGGTCAGGTAATCGATGGCGCCAAGCTCCAGCCCTTTGGCTTCGTCCTCGGACTCACCCATGGCGGTAATGAATATAACCGGGATATCCCGGGAGCGGTCATCGGCTTTCAGGCGACGGCAGACTTCGTAACCATCCATGCCCGGCATCATGATATCGAGCAGGATTAAGTCTGGAGGGGCGGAGGCAACGATTTCCAGGGCGTCAAATCCATTAACGGCCACGATGACCTCATAGAGATCGCCCAGCGTCTCCACCAGCAGATCGAGGTTGACCTCAGTGTCATCAACCGCCAAAATGGTGCATTCAGACAAATCTTTAGTCATAAGTCCCGTTGGTTATGGTATGGTTGGTTTGGGGAAACGGCCCGGATGCCGACTCCATCGAAGGGAGTTGGAGCTGCCATCAGCCCATTTAAGGCCAAATGGGAACGGCCTGGGGCTTAACCTAATTTAAACTTATTTCATTGTCAATGGTAATTAGGGGCGAAGGATAACGGACCATCCGGTCATGCCTCCGCTTGAAGATATTAGTTTAAGTTGCCTTTGGGGGATCACCGCCGGATTCCATCGCGATTAAATCCGCCAGGTTTGTTCGGCCATATTTTTCTTCCATCTCTTTCCCGATCTGCGCCACCAGACGTTGCACTTTATCATCGTCATCGATAGGCGGGCCTTCCAGATAATAACCGTCGCGCCGGTGCAAAGATGCCGCCACCTCACTCAAGTAGATCTTATGAAGCGGCCGGGCCGGTTGGTATCTTCTTTCCGGACCTTCAAGTTCGGAGATAAAACCATCTTTGACCAGGATGTAGGTCAACTCCTCCAGCAACAGGGCGGGCGTCCGGCACAATCTGATCAAATCCGATAGATTAAGCGGTTTTTTTCCCAGGTCGAAGGCCCGGCCGATATGATACAGCACTTTGAGGCTAATGGCCTGCCCCGTCTCGAAGGACGTGTATCGACGGTCCACCGTCTCATAGAAAATTCCGGTCTGAAAAGCATATGCCAATCTGGCCCCGATTAAGGTGATCATCCAACTGAGTTGGGTCCAAAACATAAATAACGGGAGTGTGGCCAGAGCGCCGTAGATGGCGTTTTGTTTGGCCAGCCTGGCCTGAAAGCCAATGTAAATGAACTGGAGAAGTTGCCAGAGCAAGGTGACGATGAAGGCGGCGGCGGCGGCCGGCCCCAGTTGGACGCGGGTATTGGGCATAAACACATAAAAGAAGGTAAACGCGACCCATAAAGCCAGGTAGGGCATAAAGGCGAAAAGAATCGTGAACATGTTACTGAAAAGAGCATAATCCATGAGATGATGCACAACGGTGGAGCTGGACAAGGTGGTATTGACACCGACGGCCGAAAGCACCAGGATGGGACAAACAATCATGATGCTCAAATAATCATTGATTTTTCGATAAATTGAACGGTCGCGTCTGACTCCCCAGATATCGTTAAGCGCCGTTTCCACATACCCCAGGCTCTTAATTACCGAGAACAAAAGGGCCAGAATCCCCACCGTTCCCAGGGTCCCGGCATTAATGTTTTCAACGTACTCCAGAATATACCCGATGGCCGCAGCCTGGGCCTGGGTGAATTTATTAATGGCCAGTTGCCGGGCCACTTCAGGTACTCCCATGCCCTTAGACACGGAGACGGAAATGGCCAGGATCGGCACGACTGACAGGAGGGTGATAAAAGTCAGACTAAAGGCGTAGAGAGTGATCTGACGATCCCAAATTCCGTACGCGATAAGATATATGGTTTGGCGGAGATAATGCCGGACTTGAGCGGTCCGGGGCAGCCGGTCGGAGTAATCCTTCCCTGGCCGGTCGCCGTTTTTGGCAGAACCATTTTTTGTGACGGAATTTTCGTCTGGGAGCATGCGCAATTTCTATTCTCTTGGCGGTTGGGATAACATTCAAGAGCCGAACCGGCTCGATGATGATGTCTATTTTCAGCAACCCGGCTGCCCATGATTCCCGCAACAGCTCTTGGCTCTGATTAGTTTTAGCAAATTGTTTTTGATGACCAAACCCACTTTATGGGTGAATGGCACGGGTGAACGAAGGTTATTGATCACGTCCGCCAAATTGGGTTTCTTTTCCGAGCACATAAAATCTTCACCTCCTAACGGCTTCATCTGCATTTTTGGACGTCGGGTCGGCTGGTGCGCTCCCAGTGACCCGCTATAGATCCCAAAGACTACACTGAAGCACAGCGTCAGGCTAAAATCAAGGATAGTTTGATGGACGGCCGGGGTGAACGCATAAAATATTCTCAAAACGACTAAGTGCAAATAGGCTTCGAGGAAACGGGCCGGGTTAGTCCAGGCAGATAGCCCCGCATCTTACGATTACTCATAATCAGCTTTATCTCCGGCGGGCCAGGCGTCCCACCGCCAAGACGCCGGTTCGTTTTGCCCTGGCCCGATCAGTCAGAACTATTGACTCCGGTTGGCTCTTGTTATAATCTACCTTAATTAACTATTTGCCGCGGCCAGTGCTCCTCCTCTAAACGGAGGCGCTTTTGGCGCCGGCGGCCTTTTATCAAATGATGATTAATCCGGTCAGGAGCCAAAAGCATGAATGGGCCTCAAAGAATCCTTATTTACACCGGCGACGGCAAAGGTAAGACCTCGGCTGCATTGGGTACGGCCCTTCGGGCATGTGGAAATGGAATCCGGGTATTAATCCTGCAGTTCATTAAGGCGGATGATCGGACAGGGGAATTGGCCGCTGTCCGGCACCTGGCCGGGATTGAGATTATTCAAGGGGGCCTGGGCTTTGTCCCGCCCCCATCC
>JADFXK010000094.1:0-488 GCA_015233625.1 Deltaproteobacteria bacterium
CTCGGAAAGAATGTCAAGAAGTCAAGGTTTCTTGATGAGATTATCGGAGATTAAAAGTGAAAACAAACAAATAACAAAAAGATGTCTGCCGTTAAAGGTGGGCATCGAAAATTTTTCTTATGGTTTTTGTTAGCTGGTATTTGTTACTATATTATTTATCTATGTTATGTAATTCATTACTGATCTATGTAATTAGGATGCAAATCCTCGTTGAAGAAAAATAATAGTAGTAATGGCCCATCAGTAAAGATTAATAGCGAACGGCATGGTCTGAAGAATCATTTATCCGATAACTATCCAACAGTTATATATTCACATAACATTTCTTGCCACCGTATTTCAAATACCACGACTGATGCTGATTTTCAGATTGACAAATGAGTCATTGTCCCGTATATAAACAAATTTAATCTGTTGCACCTCCTGATTTTAACCTCATCATGTGAGGTAAAGATGAATCCTTCCTACTGTAATTTTATCATAATTTT
>JADFXK010000094.1:518-12203 GCA_015233625.1 Deltaproteobacteria bacterium
ATTTGTTACCCATGACAGAATTTCTTTTCTTTTCAAATGTTACGGCCTTACAGCTTCTCTACAAGAAGATAATGTATCATAATATTTTCTTTCTGCTTCATAACTTATCGCGACATCAAGCAATAGCGACTAAAACACGTTCGGAAATAGATAACCTTGACCTTGCGTAGGCTAATGATTATTGAAATAAAGCAGCTGCGCATTTTCTATAGGGCTTTCGACTAAGGATCAATCACGGTAGAAAACACCGATATAGTGGTGCGGCACAGCTAACCCGACCATCCGTTTTAAGTGGACTGAAGTTGCAACCTATAATAATGCCAACTCTATTGGGATAAGAGCTTTTTTTCGGTAAGGAGGAAGACGATGCCAGGAAAAACCGATGGTCAGCGCAAAAGCAAAGACCTACGCAGATTGGCCGAGGAAAAAGCGTCTATCGACGCCCCGGCGCTTGATCTGCAGACTCTATCGCCCGAGTCCGCACAACAATTGCTCCACGAATTGCAGGTGCATCAGATAGAGCTGGAGATGCAGAACGATGAGCTGCACCGAACCCAATCGGAGTTAGAAGCCTCGCTGGCGCGGTACTTTAATCTGTATGACTTGGCCCCAGTCGGGCACTTCACTGTAAGTGAAAAGATGATAATCTTGGAAACCAATCTCACAGGCGCTAATTTTCTTGGTGCGCATAGAAACGAACTGATAAATCAACCGTTGAGCCGCTTCATCCTCCCTGAGGACCAGGACGTTTATTACCATCATCGTCGAAGGCTTTTCCAAACTAATACTCCGCAGATGTGCGAGTTAAGAATAATACGTCAGGACGGCACGCGATTATGGATGCGGCTGGATTCAACCCTGGTCAAAGATGTTGAAAGTGGGAAGAACGTATGTCAGATCATTTTCAGCGATATTGCTGGGCAAAAAAAGGCGGAAGAAGAGCTTCGAAAAAGTAATGAACGTTTTGAGTTGGCAGTTAGAGGTACGAATGATGGGATTTGGGATTGGGATATCAGTACAAACACGAGCTACTTTTCAGAACGTTGGTATGAACTACTTGGTTACGAACGCCATGAATTGCCTCACAGGCTTGAAACATTTGAGTCGCTATTGCATCCTGAGGATAAAGAGCGTGTATTTTCATGCGCGCGCCAGAACCTAGATGCTCATGTGCCTTATAACACAGAATATCGAATGCGCACCAAGAGCGGAGAATATCTCTGGTTCAGAGCTCGGGGAAATGCCATTTGGGATGAATCTGGCAAGCCCATTCGCATGGCTGGCTCTATTACCGACATCACAGGCCTCAAGCAGATTGAGGAGGCGCTGCTGAATAGCGAAGAGCGCTATAGATCACTAGTAGAAACCCAAACACAAATGGTCACTCGTTTCCTCCCTGACGGAACATTGACATTCGTAAACCAGGCTCTTCTCAATTTTTTTGGTAAATCAAGAGAGGAACTAATTGGCGAGAAATGGCATCCTTTGCTCGTAGATGAAGATTTAAAATTTATTAAAGACAAACTCGCATGTTTATCTCCATCCGATCCAACTGTTGTTATCGAAAATAGGGTATTAACAGGGAATGGAGATATCCGTTTGGTGCAGTCAATCAACACTGCATTATTTAATGATCATGGTGAGTTGATTGAGATTCAGTCTGCAGGGCGTGATATCTCAGCAATTAAAAGGGCAGAGGAGGCATTGCGGCATAGTAATGAGCGTTACCAGGCGCTTATTAGAACGTCTATGGACGGGTTCTTTGCAGTGGACATGAAAGGACGCATCCAGGAAGTAAATGACGTCTACTGTACCATGAGCGGGTATTCGAGGGAGACGTTACTTTCTATGTCTATACCCAATCTAAATTGCATCGATTCCCCTGAGAATATCAGTGGGCGTATCCAGAAAATTATCTCCCAAGGTTGGGACCGTTTCGAGACTAAACATCGCTGCAATAATGGATCTGCCATCGATTTACAAGTCAGCGCTGTATATGTCGCTTCCCAGCACCTAATAATGCAGTTTGTAAACGATATTACCGAACGCAAGCTTCTAGAAACATCACGAAATGAACTCCTGAAGCAACGTCAAGCTATACTGGACCATGTCCCTGTTGGGATTTCCTATTTGTGTGAAAGGAGAATAATCTGGTCTAACTCCAAAATGGCTGAGCAATTTGGTTACAACTTTGATGAACTTATTGGAAAAACAACGGAATTGGTCTTTCTTTCAAGGGAAGACTATGAAAAATCGGGTCACCAGATTTATTCAACGCTGGATAGTGGACAAACATTTCATAAAGAATTACTATTAAAACGTAAGAACAATACCTTATTCTGGTGTTCTATCACTGGAAAGGCAATCGATCCTAAGAACCAATCGAGCGGTTCTATCTGGATAGTTGAGGACATCTCTAAACGAAAAAGCGACGAAGAAGAATTGAATAAGGCCCGAGAGCAAGCATTATTAGCAAACAACGCAAAAAGCGAATTCTTGGCTAATATGAGCCATGAAATTCGAACACCTTTGAACGCAATAATTGGTTTTAATAAGTTGTTATTGGATGGTCAGTTAACGGCTAAACAAAGATCATTTGCAGAAGCATCTAGTCAAGCAAACGATAACCTTATGCGGATAATCAATGATATCTTGGACTTCTCTAAAATTGAAGCATCCAAGATGGAGCTGGATCTAGCCAGTTTTGAATTTGAAAAGGCGTTGAAAAAGACCGTCAATATGTTTCAACCTCTTTTGGATCAAAAGCATCTTGATTTGCAACTTAAAATATCCCCGTCTCTGCCCAAAGTCTTGATCGGAGATCAAGCAAAATTTATACAGATATTGAACAACCTTCTGAGTAACGCTATTAAGTTCACCCATTCTGGCTCAATTGCTGTTAAGGCTCGGTTATATAATGATTCAACTCGAAAACATCAAAGTGAAAATTGCTTATACATACTAGTTTCAGTCGAAGATACTGGTGTTGGCATTCCACATGAACAGTTAAAGAGAATTTTTGATGCTTTCGTACAAGGTGATTCTTCTTCGAAAAAAACATACCGTGGTACGGGACTAGGGTTAGCCATAGCCAAGAGGTTCGTTGAGATCATGGGGGGCAGTATTTGGGCAGAGAGCCACCCAGGCGTCGGTACCATTTTCTATTTTACCGTTGGGTTTGAAATCGGGTCAGAGTCGGATATTATAATCAATGAAGTGGCAGAGTCACATGACTATTTGACGCTCAACCCCTTGAGAATAATTCTTGCTGAAAATGACATATTAAATCAAAAATTTGGAGTAGAAATCCTCGAAAGACAAGGTCATGCAGTCACTGTCGCCAACAATGGAAGGGAAGTTCTTGACCTCTTAGCCAGGGATTCTTTTGATTTAATTTTAATGGATATATCTATGCCTGAAATCGATGGAATAGAAGCCACAAAAGCAATAAGGAATTCTTCGACGGATAAGTCTTATAAGAATATTCCAATCATCGCCCAGACCGCACACGCTATTAAAGGCAATAGAGAGAAATTTCTTGAGGCTGGTATGGACGGATATATCTCTAAACCGATTACTGTTGCGCTGTTAGTTCAGGAAATCGCAAAGGTTGCGCCACGATTTATTAATCGACAAAATGGTGCAGTTCTGCAAAATGAATTGGGTGAACAAACCAAGGAATATGACCGTGGGCAGAACATGGGTAAAGACTTAAGTATACATCCTGTTATTGATATTGATGCTCTAAGAAGAAGATTTGATGCAGAAAAAGATATCTTCGCAGATATACTCCGCATATTTCTTGACGAATTTCCTAAACGGATGGCTGCCATAAACACAGCCCTTCAAGTCGGTGACTTAAGCAAATTATCAAACCTGGCGCACTCGCTCAAAGGCGTGGCGGCTACAGTTTGTGCTGCAGAGGTAACAGAGTGCGCTGACAGAATCAACAAAGCAGCGCAAGGAAACAATTTAGAAGAGGCAAAACTATATGCAAAAGAACTGGATGCTGCACTGGATCGGGTGAGAAATATTTCTATTGATGACTATTTTTCTGACTTTCCAAGAGGTAAGAGTTCTTGATCTGAGCTTGACGAACTAAAGAGCCTTATTGAGACAATTTGGTTTTCATTCTTTGTACAGGTTGCTAATATTGTGTATGGCATAGAATAATACTCTAACTGGGGCATCCTACCTTGTTTACTGACGCGTGATACATTTACTAGTTTTTTTTAAAGACAATACGCCTCAGTATAAACTAAGAATTAGAAATAGGACTAACCTCTTGTATTATTATTATTATATTCAATAATTGCGATAGCCTTATCCTTTCATACTGTTAGACGTTCGTTCTCATCCTTTTCCGCACGCGTATGAAGATCAGTAACAGGAGAAACTGGAATAATAGGAGGTTATGGCCATGCTGTCAAAAACACGAATTCTGATTGTAGAAGATGAGCTTGCCATAGTAACCGATATCAGGACTAGGCTCGAGAAAATGGGAAGCCAGGTGTGTTCCATTGTGCCATCTGGATTAGAGGCCATCCAGCAGGCAGAAGAGCTTAGACCTGATATTGTATTAATGGATATCGTTCTCGAAGGCGACATGGATGGTATCGAGGCTGCTCAGGAGATACGGTCTCGCTTTGATATCCCAATTATCTACCTGACTTCTCATGCCCATGACGAGATATTAGAACGAGTCAAAATAACGGAACCTTACGGATACATCGTGAAACCGGTTGAAACCGCTGAGCTCAAAGCAGCAATTCATGTGGCTCTCTACAAACATGGAATTGATAAGAAACTTCGACAGGAGATCATTCAGCGAAAAATGGCCCAAGAGGCGCTGCTGGACAGCAAGGAATTCACCAACCGGGTAATCGATAATAGTAGAGAATGCATAAGAGCTTTGGATTTGAACGAGAATTTGTCATCGATTAGTAGCGGTGGGCAGAATCCCATGGAGGCTGATGATATACCGCGATATTTGCATAGGCTGTGCATAGAAAACAGGTCTCTTGTCGAAAGCCTAAAACTGGCCAATGAAGATCAAGAAAGAAAAGTCGAGGAAAGGACCTGGAAGCTACAAAGAGCAAACATCGAGCTTTCCGCCCTCAATGCCATCGCTACAACGGTGAACCAGTCTTTCGACAAAACCAAAATGGTCGAAATGGTCGTCAAGAGAGTATGCGAGGTCCTCAGTGTACCCCGATGCTCCATCATTCTATTTGATGAGAAGAAGCAGGAAGGAACCATCCATGGTGGTTACGATGAGTTGAATTTTCCGGGCCATGGTGTGGGCGAAAAAATAGTTTTGAGCCGGCAGCCTCCTCTTCAAGAGATCGTCAAAACACGAGATCCGATCATCATCGAAGACGCAACGGAGGATGGGCGAACCTCCTACATGCAACAGCTTGTCGCTCGTTACAAAATAAAACGCATCGCCTTCATGCCCCTGATCTATCGAGATGATATTATCGGAGTAATGGTCATGGACAGGCTTGCGGACGATCCTCCGTTCACCAACAACGAGATTCACCTGGCGATGACCATGGCTGAACAAATAACCGTCGGGGTGAAAAACGCTTTGCTGTACGATCAGGTGAAGCGGCAACTCGAGATGCTGGAAGAACATGACCGGGAGCTCAAGTCCTATGCAACGGTTTTGCAGAAAAAAGTTGACGAGCGGGTAAGTGAGGTCAGGAGAATGGATCGCCTTTCTGCTTTGGGGGAGCTATCTGCCGCCATAGCCCATGAAATCCGAAATCCTCTCACGGGCATCAGCTCCAATGCTCAGTTACTTCGGGACAATGTGGGAGATAACATAAGCGATGACGAACTCCTCACGGAAGCGACTGAGAACATTTTGATCGGCGTCAACCGAATCGAAAAAATCATCGCCGACATCCTCGATTTTGCCAATCCCAAACATGCCACGTTGACTAAATGCTCTCTATATGACATAGTTGCTCAGACGGCGCGTCTGACCGATCCACAGTGCAAACAAAAGAAGATTGAACTGGAGGTACAATGCGAGGAGAACCTGCCTCTCCTTCTTTTGGACAGGATGCAAATTGAGCAGGTCCTAATCAATCTTGTCTTAAACGCTCTTCATGCCACGTCTCCAGGGGGAAGTATTTCTTTGAATCTTTCCAATTATCGTGAACCGGCCGACCGCGGCGACGGTGACAAACTGTTCGTCCTCTTGTCCATCGCCGACACGGGAGTAGGGATGAGTCCTGATATGGCGGAAAAGATTTTCGACCCTTTTTTTACTACAAAACCGGATGGGACAGGGCTGGGGTTGTCCATATCCTATGCCATCTTGAAGGAGCACAATGTCGACATCCAGGTCAACAGTGAGTTAGGAAAAGGTACTACGTTCTTTTTGAAATTCCCGGTGAGCAACTCATAGACCTAAGAAGGAAGAAAGTATGGGGCACAAGGTGATGATCGTTGATGATGATCCCCTGATCGGGAATTCACTGCGCCTGCTTCTGAGAAGTAAACAACAGGAAATTCTGGTTTGTCAGAGTGGGAAGCAAGGCCTTGAGGTGATGGAGCATTTTCATCCCGATGTGGTTCTTTTGGACCTGCGATTGGGGGACATGGACGGGCTGGATGTACTCAGGCAGATTAAGAATACTGCTGCGGAAACGCGGGTGATCATCATCACAGCTTACGGCACCATTGAAAACACGGTTCTGGCCATGCGGGAAGGCGCTTTCGACTACCTGGTGAAACCTTTCGATAATCGGAAAGTAAAGGCCGTAGTGAGAAAGGCGCTGGAGTATAGACCCGTGCATGATTTCACCTTCAACGCTCGCTGCCGGGACCTTGAGAAACACCGGATGTCGGAAATCATCGCTGAGAGCCCCCAAATGAAGAATATCCTTGATACCATAAAGCTGTTGGGCCAGAGCGGCGATACGACCGTGTTGATCGAAGGGGAGAGCGGAGTGGGCAAGGAGTGGGTGGCTGAGTACATCCATTTTTTGAGCCCTCGTTTCGAGAAGCCTTTTTTGAAGCTGAACTGCGCCTGCATCCCGGAGACCCTAGCCGAGAGCCAGTTATTCGGATACACGCGGGGCGCCTTTACAGATGGGGTAAAAGAGGGCAAACCCGGACTCTTTGCGACGGCGGAGGGTGGGTCATTGCTCCTGGATGAGATAGCAGATCTTTCCTTGAGCGTTCAGAGCAAGCTGTTAAGGGTGATCGAGGAAGGAACCTTTTTCCGGATTGGTGGCAACCGGGAAGAGCGATGCAACGTTCGTATTGTCGCCTCGACCAACAAGAATCTAACCAATCAAGTCCGGAAGGGAGAGTTTCGACAGGATCTTTACTATCGGCTCAGTGTTGTCAGAATCGTCATCCCCCCGCTACGGGAGAGACAAGAGGGCATCCTGCCGCTGGCCAGATTCTTCCTTAGCCAGTATTGCCGAAAACAGGACAAACCAGCCCCCGAACTGTCTCCGGAAGCTGAGAGAGTCCTGAGAGAGCATGGCTGGACCGGAAACGTCAGAGAGCTGAGGAATGCCATGGAACGGCTGGCGGTGTTACAACGTGGTGGAATTATTCATCCCGTTCATCTAAGATTCCTGCAGGAGGAAATCGATTCTTCGAGTACTCAATCGGAGGCAACCTTGTCATTGGGAGGGACAGTGGAAAGACAATCATCGGAGATAGCGCCTGATATGGCCTTCAACGAAGTTCTTTCAGATCACCGGACCTACGACGAAACGATAGAGAAACGCCTTGCCGCAGCCCTTGACGAGACGGAGGGCAACCAGGTCAAGGCCGCAAAACTCCTAGGAATTTCCAGGGCCAAATTGAGATACCAGCTTAAGAAATACAATCTTCTGTAGAAGCCTTATCCAATCCTAAAAGCATTCTCCCTTCCATGACTCAGATCATCGATGACTCATTTGAGACACCACTGGCTCATATGATACACAACCGGCATCCGGTTTCTCTGCTCGGTTCCTTAACTGTTCATAGCTAATTACGCACAAATACAGATAGATGGGCAACTCCCTTTCCCCGGCTTACCTGGATGTAACACCTCCTTCATGATGTCTGATAACAGACAGCCGCACAGCCATCCTACAAGCTGTACTTCCACTATTCAAGCCACACCAACCCTTGGCGTAAAACTTGCTCAAGACTAGACCAGAGAGTATTTTGAACATCCGATTACTCGTAGGCAAAAATCCATGGAATGTCGTGTAGTTCAAAAGCGTCGCTCCTTAATCCATATCTGCCTTTCCATATGATCTTCCCTGCTCCAAACACTTAGAGAGGGAAGTGCTCCAAAAGAAGTAACCGTTCAGATATCGAAGGGAGATTCCATATGATCCCGAATACCATTGAGACTCTCCAACACATCAGCGGGCCGGATGTACCTGGAAGACCTGAGCATATCCTGATTGTAGATGATGAGAAGATAGAGCGAGATCCCCTCCGGAGATATTTGAGTCAGGCCGGCTATGACATCGATGTGGCTGCTTCCGGAGAGGAAGGTCTCCAGAAAGCCACCGAACAGCCCTTCGATTTGATCCTGACGGACCTTAAGATGCCGGGAATGAATGGGCTGGAGATGATCAAGGCGATCAGGGAAAGATATCCCCTGACGAACTGCATTGTGTTCACGGCCTATCCCGACTTGAATTCAGCCATCGAAGCAGTGGATCTCAATGTTTTCAAGTACATCAAGAAGCCATTTCAACTGGGCGAGGTGAGGCGCACCGTTGATTTGTGCCTGAAGAAAAGGCACGAGGCAAAGAAGACTGAGGAGAGGAACCGGGTGCTCCAAAAGCATATCCTTCAGATTGCACAGACGGCAAACAAGTACCGTGCGCTGGTGGAGGAAATCCCGGGGGTAGTTTATACGGCTGCACTCGACGACGTCAGGAATACGGTTTTTGTCAGCCAGCAGATCGAGTCTCTCCTGGGCTTTTCGCAAACAGAGTGGATGGCCGACCCCGGTCTGTGGTGCAGGCAGCTCCACCCGGATGACCATGAGCGGATCATGGCCAAATTGACCGGAAGTCGCATCGCCGGTAAGCCGTTTCGTGACGAATACCGTCTGCTGTCACGCGAGGGCCGGGAGGTCTGGGTGCATGATAATGCTATTGTAGTGAAGAACGGCGGGATGCACTCCTCTTACCTTCAAGGAATCATGTTAGGCATTGCGAACAGAAAGCTGATGGATGAAGAGCTTTGCAGAATCAATCGGGCGCTGCGGACTCTCAGCGAATGCAATCAAGCCATAGTGCGCGCCACTGACGAGTCGGACTTTTTGGCTCACATATGCCGCATCTTGGTGGATTTTGGGGGATATCGCCTGGCGTGGATCGGCTTTGCAGAACAGGATGGAGAGAAACTGGTGCGCCCCGTGGCCTGGGCGGGATATGAAACATGCGATGAGGAGTATGTCACGTCGCTTCAGGTTACCTGGGACGACACAGACGGGGGAAACGGCCCCATCGGAATAGCCATCCGGACGGAAAAACCATGTACTGCAAAGGAGACTCAGCGCGATCTCCATCTCGCGCTAGGGAGTGTCCAAGCCATGGAGCGCGGGTATGCCTCGTCGATCGCCCTTCCGTTCATCAGCGATGCACAGGTCTTCGGTTCACTCAATATCTATTCCCAAAAGCCGGACGCCTTCAATGTAAAGGAATTACGATTGCTGAAGGAACTTGCCAGTGACCTGTCGTTCGGCATTGAAGTGCTGCGGGCGCGAGCCGAACGCAATAAATCCGAAGCAGAGCGCATTCGCCTTGTGGCGGCCGTCGAGCAGGCGGCAGAAGGCGTCATGATCACAGACCTGGACGGGGTGGTCCAATACGTCAATTCGGCTTTTACGCGTATCACCGGATATGCTCACGATGAGGTGGTTGGACAAGAGTCTGCTATCCTCAAAAAAGCCATGGATCATGACGGTTCATATGAAATCATCAAGAGCAATCTGGCCGGGGGGGAAACATGGTGGGGGCGCTTCATGGATCAGAAAAAGGACAATACTTCTTGTGAAGTGGAAATGACCGTTTCGCCCGTCAAAGACCCATCGAACGTCATCACCAATTTGGTCGCCGTTATGCGTGATGTTACCCATGAAACCACGCTGGAAAAGCAACTCTGGCAGGCTCAGAAAATGGAGCCCATCGCGACCCTGGCCGGTGGAATCGCGCATGACTTCAACAATATCCTCACAGCCATCCTGGGCTACCTTCAAATGGCCATGGACGAGGTTCCGCGCGGCAGCTCTCTTGAATCCGATCTGAAGGTGGTGCTCCAGAGCAGCTACCGGGCGAGGGACTTGGTCAACCAGATCCTCGTTTTCAGCCGCCGGAGCGAACAACATAATCTTCCAATGAAGGTGAGCCCGGTTATCAAAGAAGCTCTCAAATTGCTGCGGTCAACGCTTCCCACGACCATCGAGATACGCCGGAACATATCTATTGCCTCTTCCGACAAAATCATGGGGGATCCGAGCCGAATTTATCAGGTACTGATGAATCTCTGTACCAATGCAGGCCATGCCATGCAGGAGAAAGGCGGCATTCTAGAAGTGAGCCTGAAAGATGCGGATCTGAATGCGGACGGCGATGGCTCCAAGTATCCTGAACTTAATCCCGGCCCCTATCTAGAATTGACCGTAAGGGATACCGGCTGTGGGATAAATCCTGAAATCATATCGAGGATTTTCGACCCGTTTTTCACCTCTAAGAAACAGGGCGAGGGAACCGGCCTGGGGCTTGCCGTGGTCTATGGGATAGTTAAGGACCTTAAAGGTGAGATCGCGGTCGAGAGCCGACTCGGTCAGGGCACCACGTTTCGGATTCTCTTACCCAGACTCGATGATAATGAGCCGGTATGGGACCCCATTGACGATGATTCACTTCCAAGAGGGAACGAACGAATCCTGATCGTAGATGATGAAGTCATCCTGGTTGCCATGGGACGCAGGATGCTTGAAGCGCTCGGCTACACAGTAGTGGCCAGGACGAGCAGTATCGAGGCCTGTGAAGCCTTCCGGGCCCAACCGGACAAGTTCGACCTGGTCATTAGCGACCAGACCATGCCGTACATGACGGGTGCGGAGCTGGCCAGAGAACTTCTGCAGATCCGTCCTGACATACCGATCATCCTCTGTACCGGCCACAGCGAGGCCCTAACCCATCAGAAAGCCAAGAGCATAGGGGTTCGGGAGCTTGTCATGAAACCCATCATTAGGCATGAATTCACCAGAACTATTCGGAGGGTTCTGGATGGGAAGTAGGCGTTGCGGGTAGTGGGATGATAATTGCGGATTTTCCCTCGTGCCCACGCTTCTAAGGGTAACTATAACGAAGGCTACCCTTCTTTGCAAACAGCGACGGCTCCACCGAGGTAATCTTCACAACTGGATAAAAAACATAACATAAAGTAATTCAGAAGATAAACCCTTAGCGTGCATTGTTATGACCATCCGGTATTTCTACTTTGCCCCCGGTCTTTCGAATGTTGGGGTATCCCCAAGAAAGGAGGCAACAATGTCACAACCGAATAAGACCATGAACAAAATGAACAAATCGATGAGCGATAGGGAGGGTAAGTATCTGACCTTCAACTTAACCGGTGAGCAGTACGGCATCGGCATTATAAGAATTAGAGAGATCATTGGGATGATGCCCATCA
>JADFXK010000095.1 GCA_015233625.1 Deltaproteobacteria bacterium
CTTTCAGCTTATTCACTCTTTCCTGGCCTTTGGTTGTGGCGGTGTGTTCGGGGCGGGGCTGGGCTATTTTTTCAAACCGTTCTGTTTTCATGTTTAGTTGGCCGAACCCCAGGAAGACAAGAATCCGCGGCTCGACGGTTAAAACACTCAAGCCCGTATCCGGGTCCAAGCGAATTTCAGTTACATTTTCTGGTTTTAGATAGATGGCTCGACCCTTGAGATGATCAAGCAAGTTCAGGGCCATGGCCACCAGATCTTTATAAACTCCGGCTCTAAAATCTTCTTTGGTGCCGGCGGTGAGCACTGGTAAATCTGAGTTGTCCACCAAACCTGGTTTGAAGAACGGACGCCCCTCCCGATCTAGATAGTATAGCTCACCAATATTAAGCAAGGCTACCGGCCGGCGTTCCACCACCGCAATAAACACTTTGTCGGGGAACTGCCGTCTAAGCCTAGCCTCCTTAATCCATGGGCTATTCTTCAAGTTTTGTTCGATTTTAGGCGGGATGACGGTCAATAGGCTAACCCTTCCGTCAAGCCCCGCGATCTTGAGCAAGTCCTTTTTGGACAGACGTTCCAGACCCTGTGTTTCAACTTCCCTGAGTTCAAAATAGGAACTCAAGGCCAGACCCTGGAACCCCATGATCAGAAGGGCGCTGAACAGCAGCAGGGCCGATGCGCCGAGGAAGGCCTTGTATCCCAACCGGAAAAGTCTGGCCAGACCAATTCTGACCCGCTCTTTGGTTTTGGCCATTCTTCGGCGACGGTTTGATCTGATATTCAGCAGCGGAGACCTTCTCATGAGCGGCCGATAACCTTTATTTCAGGTTCCAGGGCGACACCGAAATTCTCTTTGACGGTCCGTTGGACCTTGTTCATCAAAGAAAGTACGTCTTTAGCTCTGGCATGTCCCAGGTTGACGATAAAATTTGCATGTTTTTCTGAGACTTGAGCGTCACCGATCCTGGTTCCTTTCAATCCGGCCTGGTCGATCAAGGCTCCGGCCGACATCCCGGGAGGATTTTTGAACACTGATCCCGCGGACGGCCAGGCTTTGGGTTGAGTCTGTTTCCGATAATCCATGGCCGCCTTAACAGTCTTCCGCACCAGGTCCGGGGTTCCCTTCTTCAACTTGAACGTGGCGGATACGACCATCTCATCGGAATCGACAGCCAAATGGCGATACTGGAAGCACAGGTCTTTTTTTATTTTGCTTGCCATGGTTTCCTCCTTAGTTAGAAACGTCACCTCTTCGGTCACGTCCTCTATCCGACCATCCCGGGTGCCGGCGTTCATGATCACCGCGCCCCCCACACTACCCGGAATTCCGGTGGTGAATTCCAATCCGGTCAGTCCCTCAGCCACAGTGATGCGAAGCGCCCGACACAGCGGCACTCCGGCCCCAGCCTCCATAAAGAACTCCTCACGATTGGATCCTGGGGTAATGACTAACTGGTTGGCTGCCTGGGCCAGATTTATCATGGCCCCGTTATAGCCACCGTCCAACACCAACAGATTGCTTCCCCTTCCCAGGACCATCCAGGGCGTAGCGAGTCTCTTAAGAAGCCGGATGACGGTTATCAGGTCATCCTGGTCAACGGGGATAATAATGGCGTCTGCCGGGCCACCGATCTTAAAGGTGGTAAAATGGTTCAAAGGAGCCCGGACCAGGACACGGCCCCGGCAGGCTGCCGTCACTTCCTTAACCCAGGTGGGGTCGGGTCGAAATTCAGAAACCGGATCCAATCATCACCCCAACTGGTCCACCAAGCTATACACCACGTTATAAACATCTCCCGCCCCCAGGGTCAGGATCAGATCACCCGGCCGGCGATGCTCTAAAATCCAGTTTAGCGCCGCGGTCTTATTGGGCATATAATGAACCATCCGGTGTCCGTATTCGCGAATTTGGGCGGCCAATCTCTCGGCCGAAATGCCGGCAATGGGTTCTTCGCCGGCCGAGTAAATGTCCAGCAGTAGAAGCACATCGGCCTGATTAAAGGCTGTGGTGAACTCTGTCAGCACGTCTCTGGTCCGGGTGTACCGATGGGGCTGAAAGACAACCACAGACCGCTTTTCCGGAAAACACTGTTTGACCGCTTCTAAGGTCGCCCTGATCTCAGTGGGATGGTGTCCATAATCATCCATTATAGTGATGTCCGCGGTGTCGTGGATGAGCTGAAACCGTCGCTCCACTCCGTCGAAAAGCTCCAGGCCTTCTTTGATCTTGGCAAAGGGGATATCCAGTTCCAACCCCACCGCCACCACGGCCAGAGAATTGTAGACATTGTGGCGCCCGGGCGCGTTAATGCTGACCCGGCCTAATTCATGTCCGTGAGCGAGTACTTTGTAGCTGCTGATCAACCCCTCGGCCCGCACATCACGGGCCTGGATGTCCGCCTGGCTGGTTAACCCATAGGTCCAAAAACGTTTGTTGATCAGGGGAATGAGGTCCTGGAGATTAGGATCATCCAGGCACAGAACGCACAAGCCATAAAACGGGACCTTGTTCATGAACGTGGCAAAGGTGGCTTTGATATTCTCCAGAGTCCCGTAATGGGGCAGATGCTCGCGATCAATATTGGTCACCACGGTGATAACGGGAGACAGGGTCATGAAAGAGCCATCACTCTCATCAGCCTCAGCCACCAGGAAATCACTAGAGCCCAGCTTGGCATTGGTCCCCAAGCTATTTAGCCGGCCGCCGATAACCACCGTCGGATCCAACCCGGCCTGGGCCAGTACCGTAGCCAACATGGAGGTAGTCGTGGTTTTGCCATGCGCTCCGGCCACGGCAATGCCGTACTTCATCCGCATTAATTCAGCCAACATTTCGGCCCTGGGAATAACTGGTATCTTCAAGGTCCGGGCCGCGATGATCTCCGGATTTTCCGATCTGATGGCGGAGGAAACCACCACCACATCGGCGCCTACCACGTTGTCGCCCTGATGTTGATACCGGATGATCCCGCCTAGTTCCTCTAATCTCGCCGTGATCTTGGTTTGTTTGACGTCGGAGCCGCTGACCTTATAGCCCAGGTTAAGGAGCAACTCGGCAATCCCGCTCATGCCGATGCCACCAATCCCTACGAAATGAATATGCTGATCTTTTTTGTACAAAGCGGCCCCTCACAAAGTAATGTTAGCCCTTGGTCTCGGCTTATTTTAGTTGCTTCCCACCAGGTGGCGGCATTCCCGGACAATATCTGCGGCTGCCGTGGGTCGGCCCAAACGGCCGGCCTGGTCGGCCATGGTCTCGATTTTTTCCGGATGGTCCATCAAGTCAATCAAACAATCAGCCAGTAACTGCGGCGTCAATTCCGCTTCGGTAATGGTCATGGCCGCGCCTTGATCCGACACAAATCGGGCATTTATTTCCTGGTGGTTATTGGCCGCATAGGGGTAAGGGATAAGCACGGCCGGTTTTTTTAAGGAAGTAAGTTCGGCCAAAGTTGTCGCTCCTGAGCGGGCCAGAACCACATCGGTCTGGGCATAGACCTGACCCATGTCATTGAAAAAAGGAGCCACATTGGCGTCCAGCCCCAGACGTTGATATTCCGCCATCACTTCGGCAAAATCCTTCTCGCCGGTTTGATGAGTAATCCGCCATCCGCCTCGCCGGTCGCCCAGCAGGTCCATGGCCGTCACAAACACCTCATTTATCCGATGCGCCCCTTGGGAGCCACCCATGATCAGGAGCCGAATTCGACCAGCCGGATCGGAGGTCGTCTTCCGACCCGCCTGAAGCAGGCTCTCCCGTACCGGATTACCCACCAGGCGGGTTTTGTCCGGGTCGAAGTACCCGTCCTGGTCTTCAAATGATAAAAAGATGACGTCTGCCAGCCGGCCCAACAGCCGATTGGTCAATCCGGGAATAGAGTTTTGTTCCTGCAAGGCCATCTTCTTCCCCATCATCCAGGCGGCCAGGCCCACCGGTCCCGAGGCGTAACCTCCGACTCCGATGACCAGGTCTGGTTTGAACCGCCAGATTATCCACAGGCTCTTAAAAACTCCAACCGGGACCACCCAAAGTGATTTAATTATCCCTATGATTCCCTTGCCTTTCAATCCCTTGGCGCGAATTAAGATCAGGGTATAACCATGCTGCGGCACCAATCGAGACTCCAGGCCCTGCCGGCTGCCCACAAAAATAATCTCGGTCTCGGGTGCCTGCCGTTTGAACTCATCGGCCAGGGCCAAAGCCGGGAATAAATGCCCGCCTGTGCCGCCGCCCCCAATAATGATCCTCATGGGGTTTCGCCCTCTTCCACATGGGTGGAGATATTTAACAAGATGCCGACGGCGGCCATACAAAAGAGCAAGGACGACCCCCCGTAACTGAGAAAAGGTAAGGCCATGCCTTTAGTCGGCAACAACCCCAGCACGACACCCATATTGACCATCACTTGGACGCCGAGCAGGCTCGTCAATCCGAACGCCAAATAGGTTCCGAACAAGTCGGGCGAGTTCAAACTCAACCTCATGCCCCTGATGATCAGGATGAAATACAAAAAGATAATAAAGAAAACGCCCAGAAATCCAATCTCTTCTCCGGCCACGGAAAAGATGAAATCAGTATGTGGCTCGGGCAGATAAAACAATTTCTGCCGGCCATCGCCCAGCCCCGCCCCGAACACACCGCCACAACCAAAGGCCAGGAAAGAGTGAATAATCTGAAAGCCTCGGCCCGACGGGTCCCTCCAGGGATTGAGGAAAGTCAATAACCGCTCCATCCGGTAGGAAGCATGGACAACCAGATAAATTATCATGGGGATACTAACCACCGCGATCATCCCCAAATGAATCAGCCGAACCCCGGACACAAACATGATCAAGACAACCAACGCCCCGATCACCATGGCTGTGCCCATATCCGGTTGGAGCAAAATGATCCCGTCAAAAAAAATCATGATACCGATGGGCGGGACAAATCCTTTCCAAAAGCTCCGCATCTCTTGTCCCCGGTGGTAAACCCACCTGGCCATAAATATGACTACGGCCAGCTTGGCCATTTCCGAAGGCTGAAACGAAAAACCATAGATCCTGATCCAGCGGTGCGCACCACCCACCTTAACCCCGACATGAGGGGCCAGCACTAACACCAGGCATAGAATGCTCAGGCCCAGAAACAAAGGAGCCCTATCCCGCCAAACATGGTAATCGGTATTCTTAAAAATGATCATGACAATCAGGCCCAATAGGGCGAAGGAGGCCTGACGCTTTAAAAAGAAATAGGCGTCGCCGTATCTTTTTTCCGCCAAAATTGAACTGGCGCTGAATACCAGGACAATCCCCAAGGCGGTCAGACTCATAACCACAACCAGCATGATATAATCATACGAGGAAGACCTGGCTGTGGCGGAGGCATTATTTCTGGCTGTTATTTTACCTAAGTTCATAAACTAATTTCTTAAACGTGTCGCCTCGGTGCTCAAAACTCTGAAACTGATCGAAGGAGGCGCAACCTGGGGATAGAAGAACTGTTTCGCCTGCCCCCGCCTCGGCAAAGGCGGCTTGAACCGCTTGGGACAAAGTAGCCGTTAGCCTGGTCTTGACTTGCCCGGCGAATAGCGAGTGCAACATCGGGCCGGCTTCTCCATCTAAAATCAAGAGCCTGACCTTGGCCTTGATCGGCGATATTAAAGGAGTGAAGTCTCCGCCCTTGTCATGACCACCTAAAATCAAGATGACGCCGCCGTCGAAACCCTCCAAAGCCCGAACCACGGCGTCCACATTGGTCGCTTTGGAATCATTAATAAATGTAACTCCATTGACTTGAGCGACCAATTCCATGCGGTGATCCAATCCCTTAAAGCTCTTAACCGCCGGCCAGGCTTTCTCCACGGCACATCCGGCCGCACCGATGGTTCCCAGGGCCGCCATGACATTCTCCAGGTTGTGAACCCCTGGCAACGGGATCTCCGTCAAGTCAAATTGTCCCTGTCCTAACCCAGGAAAGGAATAATGGATTTTCCCCTGGCCCGACCAGCAACCAAAGTCCACCGGTCCGGAGGCATTAAACCAGCACACCGGGGGAGCTAACCGAGCACCGGTTTGGACCAATCGGGCGTCACCGGCATTCAACACGGCCACGCTGCTACTATCTTTATTCTTGAAGATCATTTCCTTGGCGTAAATATAGGCCTCATACCGGGGGTAGCGGTCAAGATGATCGGGGGCCAGGTTTAGGATCGCGCCGACCTGTGGTTTAAATTTGACCACCCGCTCTAGTTGAAAGCTACTTACTTCGGCCACGACAAAATCATACGACTCATCGGACAGAAGACAATCAACCAGGGGGTTACCGATATTACCGCCGACAAAAACCTTGTGTCCCGCTGCCCGGACCATCTCTCCCGTCAGACTGACCGTGGTGCTCTTCCCGTTAGTCCCGGTGATGGCCAGCAATGGCGCGGATAAATTGGCGAAAGTTAATTCCATTTCGCCGATGACCGGAATCCCGTGGGCTTCGGCCTTCTGCACCTGAGCGATCTCCGGCGGCGCCCCAGGACTCAATACAATCAAGTCTGCCTTTAGAAAGATCTCTTCCGGATGCCTGCCCAGCCGATAGTCAACGTCAATCTCGCCGACCTGGGCCAAGAATGGGGCCAACGCCTGCCGGTCCCGAAGATCCGTCACGGTGATCTTGGCTCCGGCCGTGGCCAGATACTTAATCACCCCCACGCCGGTGCGGGCCAGTCCGACCACCGTTACAGCGGCTCCTTTAAGATTTTCTTTTGACCAATCGTTCATTTGGATTCCGTTTTACTGGTGGTTATCTACCTCAGCTTCAACGTGGCGATGGACAACAAACTGAGGATAAAGGCGATTATCCAAAATCTAACGCTGACTTTAGGCTCGGCCCAACCTTTTAGCTCGAAATGATGATGCAGCGGGGCCATTCTGAAGATGCGTTTGCCATGAGTCAGCTTAAAAAAACCGACCTGGGCAATCACCGATAAGGCTTCGATAACAAAGATGCCACCGACCAGGACCAGCAGTAATTCTTGCTTGGTCACCGTGGCCACGATTCCCAGCGAACCACCTAAGGCCAACGATCCCACATCGCCCATAAAAACCTGGGCCGGATAGGAATTAAACCACAGGAATCCGGTTCCTGCCCCAATAATGGCGCCGCAAAACACGGCCAATTCTCCGGCCCCGGTGATACTAGGAAGCTGGAGGTAACTGGCAATCCTAACATGCCCGGCCAGATACGAGAAGATAAGATAAGTCACCGAGGCGACGATGACCGGGCCAATGGCCAACCCATCGAGTCCATCGGATAGATTAACCGCATTAGACGCCCCTATCACCACCAGCATGGAGAAAGGGATGTAAAATATTCCAAGATAAGGCGACCATCCTTTGATAAAAGGTATGCTTAAATACAATGGATACTTGGGATAAAGAACCAGCATCAGCCCGGCCAGGAAGGTGATCCCAATTTGATAGATAAATTTCTCCTTAGCGGTTAGACCCTGATTTTGCTTTTTGATCAACTTCCGGTAGTCATCCAAGAAACCCACTAATCCTAGACCCAACATAACCAACAAACACACCCAGATATAGTAGATCTCAAGATTGGCCCAGAGTAAAGTCGAGACGGCCACGGCGAATAGAATGATGGCCCCGCCCATGGTCGGCGTGCCTGCCTTGGATTTATGGGAGGCTGGTCCGTCCTCCTGAATATATTGTCCAATTTGGTAATAGCGGAGTTTCCTGATCGCCCAAGGTGTAACGATCAGCATCAGAATCATGGCCGTCAATGCGGCAGTGATAGCCCGAAAGCTGATGTATCTAAAGACGTTAAACACGCCTACTGTGCCGGATAAGCTGTGTAACCAGTACAACAAGATTCTCACCCCTTAACTAATAAGTCCGGAAACGACCTTATCCATAGTCATTCCCCGTGATCCTTTTATTAGAATATAATCGCCTTGCTTCACCAATGTCTTTATCGCGGCAGCCAGGTGGCGATGATCATCACCGCCCGTGACGCGGTCCTGGTCCATTCCCGCTGCCACGGCCGCGGCACCGGCCATCTCGGCCATGGAACCATAGAAAAAATAATAATCGATCTTCAGGGCGGCGACTAACCGACCGATCGCCTGATGAGCCGCCTCGGCCTCAGAGCCCAGCTCCAGCATGTCCCCCAGGACCACTATCCGACGGCCGGGAACGGTCATTTCAGCCAGAGTCTGGATGGCCGCGGAAGTGGATACCGGATTGGCATTGTAGGTGTCGTCTATCACTATCGGCCCCTCCGGCATGTTGATCATTTCCATCCGCCGGCTGAAGGGTCTATAGCTCTCCAGTCCGGTCTGGATATCATCCACCGGCATGTCCAGGCAGTATCCGGCAGCCGCCGCAGCCAGGGCGTTAGTCACATTGTGCCGGCCCAGCACCTTCAACCTGATCTTGGCAGAACCGGAGGGAGTGCCTAACCGGAACTGAGGGCGGCCATCGGGCAACACTTCGATCCGGTCGGCCTGAATTTGGGCTTTGGGGCTGGTTCCGTAAGTAATCTGCCGCGCCCTGGTCCGAACTGCCTGTCCCATCACCTCTTGGTCATCAATATTGACTAAGGCGGTGGCATTAGGGCGCAAACCGGCGAATAGTTCACCCTTAGCCGCGGCTACGGTCGCCACATTCTTCATGCTCTCGAGATGAGCCGGGCCAACGTTGGTGATCAGGCCCAAATCCGGGTCCGCAATGTGGCAAAGTCTTGCAATTTCGCCGGGAAAAGACATGCCCATTTCCAAAACAGCCGCCTCCGTATGGGGCGAGAGATCAAATATCATCAGAGGCAATCCAATAAGGTTGTTAAGGTTTCCCCTGGTCGTCAGGGTTTGGTACCGCCTCTCCAATATCCGGCCGAGCATCTCTTTAGTGCTTGTTTTCCCGTTGCTTCCGGTAATCCCGACTAATTTCATGTGAAAACGCCGGCGGTAGCTGGCGGCCAGATCACCCAGGGCCAGCAAGGTATCCGGAACCTTGATTATCGCAAATTCAGGCGGAATTCCCGGTGGAAGGATCGCTCCCTCAGCCACCACCGCACAACCCGCGCCTTTGGCTGCCGCCAGGGCGACGAAGCTGTGTCCATCAAAATTTGGTCCGGACAATGCAAAAAAGGCAGCTCCCTCTGGCAGACTTCGAGAGTCTGTGGATACTCCGGTCAAGGTCCGGTCAATTGCCGCCGACAACCAGGTCCCCTTAGTTGCATCAATGATATCGGTCACCATTAAATGGTCCAATCGGTCACCGCCTCGAACTGCGTATTTAGTCCGAAAGGTTGCCTTTGTTTGGCGGCCTGCTCCACCTCCAGGCAATCGTCGAAAGAAATTTTTGTCTTCCCGATAATTTGGTAGTCTTCATGGCCTTTCCCGGCGACGAGGACGATATCCCCGGCTTCGGCCAGGTTAACTGCAAACGTGATGGCCTCCCGGCGGTCAGGAATGACGGTGTATCCTCCCCGCTTAATCAGGGAATCGGCCTCATCCGGGCTGAATCTAGTCACCTTTTCGTCCGTGATGCCAGCCACAATTTGATTGATGATGTCCATCGAGGCTTCCGTCCGAGGATTGTCCGACGTGATCACCGTCACAAAGCTGAATCTGGTGGCCACTTCGCCCATAATGGGTCTTTTGCCCCGGTCACGGTCTCCGCCGCATCCAAACACGGTGATGATTCGATGCCCCAGCTTTCTCAGCGATTTCAGGACACCTTTGAGAGCTTCGCCGGTGTGGGCATAATCCACAAAGACCTTTAAGCCTGATCCATTTAAATTGACCCGTTGAAGACGGCCACGAACGTAAGGGACCTTTTCAAGTCCGGCCTTGATATCATCCAATCCAATCCCCAGGACATTGGCAGCCGCGGCCGCGGCCAGGTGATTATAGATATTAACCTCACCGACCATGGACGAACATAGATCGAATTCTCCGTTGGGACAGATGATCCGGGCCGAGAGACCATCCACGTCGGCTTTTACCTTTTTGGCCCGGACCTGACACCCCCGCTCCAGACCGTAAGTGACCACTTTCCGATTTAGTGATTTAATCAGTTGCCTGCCCCAGGAATCATCTGCATTAACTACGGCTCGCCCGCGGCCATCCAGGTCTCCTGGCAGCAGATAATCGCCGAAGAGTCTCTTTTTACATTCAAAATAGGTTTTAAAATCACCATGGTAATCAAGATGATCGCGGCTCAGGTTGGTAAACACGGCCACGGCGAACCGGCAACCGTCTACCCGACCCAGGTCCAAGGCGTGAGATGATACTTCCATGGCCACATGCGTGACCTGGTCATCCACCATGGACTTCAAGATCCGCTGCAGATCCAACGACTCCGGGGTAGTCAGAGAACTGGGCAACACTATGTCACCATAATGACAATCAATGGTGCCCAGGACTCCCGGCCTGCGTCCGGCCTGCTTTAGGATGGATTCCAGCAGATGAGCCGTGGTGGTCTTACCATTTGTTCCTGTAATCCCCACCAGGACTAGCTGTTGCACCGGATGCCCATAAAACCGGCCAGCTAAATCGGCCAGGGCCTTGCGGCTATTGGCCACCAAAAAGGCCGGCACTCCACGGGGTAAAGCCGACTTATCTTCACAAATGACCGCCTTGGCCCCAGCGAGTACCGCTCGTCCAATATATTTGTGTCCATCGGTTTCATGCCCCCTGATCGCCACAAACAGGCTGCCGCGGGCGGTCTGTTTAGAATTATGGCTAATATCGGTAACCTCTAAGAACGGATCGCCAATGAACTCCCGGATTTCTATCGTTTCGAGGATTTCTCTCAGATTCATGGCCGCCCCAGCCGTTGGGAGTTGCTAGTCCACATGTTTATTGATGGTGCGATACATCACTACCATCCGGATCATCCGATAATTTTACCGAACACACCTTGACCTTGTCCAGCGGCACCCCTGGTGACGGATCTTGTTTGACCACCCAACCAGACCCATCTACCGACAATTTTATATCGTGTCCTTGAAGACGCCGAATCACCTGTCTTACCGACAGGCCCCGCAAATCCGGCATAGTGGTGATTCCCTCATCGGTCGCCAATTCTGAGGCCAGGGATTCAGAAAGTTCCTTGACTCTAATCCGGACTCCCGGAGACCAATCCCCCGCGTCCTTGCCGGTACCCATCCCCTGGGCGACCTGGATCCCCGTCGGCATAATATTTAGATACCGGGCCACTTGCCGGCCAATATCCCGAAAAACAGGACCGGCCACCAGACCACCGTAAATCTGACCAAGGGGTTCATCGATCATCACGAAGACGAGAAGTTTTGGTTTTTCTGCCGGGAAAAAGCCAATGAAGGAAGAGATATATTTCCTTTTTGAGTATTGTTTGGTTTCAGGGTCAAGTTTCTGAGAGGTTCCCGTTTTGCCCGCCACCTGGTATCCTTCGATGGCCGCGGCAGTGGCGGTGCCGCCCTCCTCGGTGACTTCGGACAGGATTTTAATCATCTTGGCGGAGTTGGCTGGGCTGATAACTCGTCTGACCACCTGCGGTCCAAATCTCTTGGCTACTCGACCTTGCGGGTCGGCTATCATTTTAACCAGATAGGGTTTCATCAAGTTGCCGCCATTGGCAATCGCGGAAAAGGCCGTGGCCATCTGAATGACACTAACCGACACGCCCTGGTCGAAGCAGGCATTGGCTCCGTCAATCGGTCTCCAGGCAGCATAGTTGCGTAATATGCCGCCGGATTCACCCGGCAGATCAATCCCGGTTTTCTGGCCGAAACCAAATTTGGTCAAAAATTCATGGTAGTTTTTGAAGCCGAGTTGATAACCAATTTTAACCGCTCCGATGTTGCTTGAAACTTTAACTATTTGGGCCAGGCTTAACGTCCCGTATTCGTGGGTGTCATGGACGACCCGGTTGGCCACCTGGTAGGCGCCGTTTTCACAAAAGAACTGGGTGGTGGGTTGCACCCGGCCGGATTCAATGGCCGCGGCGGCCAAGAATGCTTTCATCGTTGACCCTGGTTCATAGCAGAAGGTCAAAGCGGTGTTGGTATAGTTTTTAGAAGAGTATTGGGTGTAAATATTAGGATTGAAGGCCGGGAAACAGGCCAAAGCCAGGATTTCGCCCGTATCCGGCTTCATCACCACCACGCTTCCCGATTTGGCTTTTCGTTTGATAACCGCCGAACTGAGCTCTTTCTCGGCCACGTATTG
>JADFXK010000096.1 GCA_015233625.1 Deltaproteobacteria bacterium
GAAGGTGTTTTATTTCTTAAATCATTTGGATGAGCATATTGATGAGATACGCTCTCTTCTGGTCGAAAACTTTCAGATCATTAAAGCATAAACCATGCCAGGAAAAACCTAAATTGGAGTAGTATACATAGATCTTACATTTGGGTCGTCTCGTGGAAATACGGCATACCAATGCAGGTCTCGATTCTTTGAGCGCATGGAGTGAAGAATGGACGCGATATCCATGTCTTGGAAGCTGTAACCTACAAAGACAACGCAACTGTTCCGCATTTCCTCCAGGAAGGTGTCCAGCATTTTTCGCTTATTATGAAGCATTGCGAAGTAGTCGAATTGCGTGAGTACGAGTCCGCCTTCGCCAACTCCACCACTCGCGTATTGGGCTGTGCCGTGAGGCTTGAACAACGGAATGAAGCCACTTGCCAGTTTCTGCTGCGGTGGCGAGAAGATGGGAGACGGGCGAGCGGCTCCGGTATGGAGTTGCCATCCCAGTTCGATAAGTTCGTCATAGTTTGTTGTGTACAGGGCTCGTGGCTTCAGGAAGGGAAGCACTGAATGCGGCCATAGGGGTGAGTTAACTGTAAACCTGCGACCAACGTAATCAGCAAGGGGACCACGGCCTGCTTTTGTCTCAATCAACGCACAGGCGTGTTCGAGTGATAACAAGCCTAAATTCGGAGGATTGGCACGCTCGGATTTGGACAACATGAAGGTCGACCATAGCTCATCCCTCAGTCCTACCGCCGTCGGCAACTTTCGGCCTGTTTGGTCAGTTGCTCCCATCGAAGCTCCGGCTCCCAGAAAGATCATCAAGGAACGAGAATAGAAGTCCCAATTCTGAATAAAGTTATCCAAATTTTGATCTGGTCGATCAAAGGTCTTCGGCTGCTGATTGGAGTCATACTGCTTGTAGTCACTGGTCAAAGCGCACCTCCAGTTCTTGATAGTAAATACTTAACAATGCTTATGCCACCTATATAAAACGGCAAGCAGAGACTACCTTTATGTTAGAATCTGCCGAGCCTCCCTATTCATCAAAATAATCCTCGTTATTTTATCCAGTTACGGCCAAGTAATTTATAGAACATGCTGGTTTGTGCAGACCGTACGGACCGGTTCGATGGCCTTCAACCAACCTTGCCAACGGCCTTCTTGAACGCCTTCCGCAAGACAATCTCGCCCTCATTATGCAACGATTATGGCCGGTGAAGAGGTAAACACCCCGCCAGCATAACCTTACGGAATCTTGTCATCAGGAATATTGCCAGTACTTTCATCATGATGACCATTTAGTGCTCATCTTTCTCTGGCCTCAAATAGTAGATACCAAATACCACCATTTAACGCTATGATAATATTATCATTTCTTGAATCTTTAGGCAAGCAATTTTCCCACATCCCCCCAAAACCCAAAAAGGCGCCAGCCAACCATTTAGATTGGAGCGCCTCTTCACTTAACACACCTTTATGCGCAGGATTATCTGTGGTGAATTATGGGTATTCCGGATCGAGCAGCAGGGCGGCTGACGTCGCCGGTGATTGTCATCAGGCCGTCCTCAATCTCCCATGCCTCCCACGACTATTCCCGATTGTTAATTTCTTGTGGGAGCATCCGTGAATCATCCTTGATTGTTCCCTTCATCCAGTGGCTTGGTGTTCCTGGTCAGCGTCAGATGCCCTGACCGCCAGAATCCTACCCCACCGACGATCGCGGCGATGATGGCCGCTATCCCACCCACCCCAACCGCCCACCGCGGGCCGACAAATTCTCCGATCCAGCCGACGATCGGACCGCCGATGGGCGTCGAGCCGATGAAGGCCATTGCCCACAGGGCCATTACCCGTCCGCGCATCTCCGGCGCACTCCCGAGCTGGAGGGTGGTATTGCCCAGGGTCAGAAAGATGATCGAGAAAAATCCAACCGCCACAAACGCAATCGAAGCAAATAACAACGTCGGCATGACCGCGGCCAGCACGAGTGTGACCCCAAACAGGCCGGCCGAGGCGACCAAAAGCTGGGGAGAGGTGGTCCGCCTGCCCGCCGTCATTAGCCCACCAGCAATCGAACCAATTCCCATGGCAGTAAACAGGTGGGCGTAACTCTCGGCATTACCGTGAAAGGTAAACTCGGCGATGAGTGGCAGGGTGACGGTAAATTCATACGCCAGGGTCCCGATGATGACCATCATCAGGAGCGTATAGGCCAGAAGCGGATGGGCGACGACATACAAGAAGCCCAGCTTGAGCTGCCCTTTTGTCCGCTGGGCCCGCGGTGTCGGGTGCAATTCCTCGGTCCGCATCAAGGCGAGGACAATAATCACCGCCAGGAAGGAGATGGCATTTACAAAAAAACACGAGGCGACCCCGAATGTGGCGATCAGCCCGGCCCCTACGGCTGGACCCACCACCCGAGCCAGGTTCATGGCCGTCGAATTGAGCGAAACGGCGTTCCCGACTCGGTCCGCCCCAACCATTTCCGGCACGAAGGTTTGGCGCGTTGGGATATCCACGGTATTCACCAGTCCGAACATGAACCCGATAAGATAAACCATCCACACCGTCACAGTATTCGTCACCACCAGAATACCGAGGGCGAGCGCCAGGATACCGCAGATTATCTGGGTGCCGAAAAGTAATTTCCGTTTTGAAAACTGATCGCTTATCAGCCCGCCCCACGGGCCGAGCACCAGTATCGGAAGGAATTGACACGCCGCGACAAGACCGAGCTGCGTCCCGGAATGCGTCAGACGCAGCACCAGCCAGCTCTGGCCGATCATCTGCATCCATGTTCCGCAGAGCGAGATAGCTTGTCCGATAAAGTAGAGCCGATAGTTGCGAATGAGCAAGGAAGCGAAGGTGCGGTTAATAACTGAAAGCATCGGTTTTAACTCTTCTCTTTGTGCCTGAATCGTGGTGAATCTTCCGGGACTTCCCAAGACCGTCAAGAATGGAAATCCTTTTTGCGCAGGGTGGATCATTCAGGTTTGGCGTCCGTCAACAGTCTTCCGTAATTTTCCGAAATAAATACTTCCCGACGCGCCGGGAAGTCATCTATGCTCGGCCACCGGAATGCGCCGGAAATCCCGGCCATAGCCGAAAAGGCGCCGGCCAACCATTATGATTGGAGCGCCTCTTCATTTAATGCCTGTTTATGAGCGGGATTATCCGCGGTGAATTATGAGTGTTCCGGATCGAGCAGCAGGGCGGTTGCCTTCTCCGGTGGGCATGATCACACCTTCCGCAATCCGCCGATGCCTTCTAATACTTTTTCCGGGGTGATGGGCAGGTCCTTGAACCGGTATCCGGTGGCCTGGGAGATCGCCTCGGCGATGGCCGGGGCGGTGGGCGAGACCAGTCCCTCTCCGGCTTCCTTGGCCCCAAAGGGACCTTCCGATTCGAAGGTCTCGATACAGACCGATTCTCCCGGCGGCATGTCCAGGGCGGTGGGGACCTTGTAATCCAGGAAGGTGGTGTTCAGAGTCCGGCCCTTGTCCATGACGAATCTTTCGCACAGGGCATAGCCCAGGCCCATCTCAATCGATCCTTCCAACTGCCCATCCACCGACATGGGGTTGATCACCGTACCGCAGTCATGGGCGGTGTACATCTTCTCCACCTTGACGATTCCGGTCTCCCGGTCCACCTGCACTTCCGCCACCTGGGCCCCGAAGCTGAAAGCCGGAGTGACCAGTCCTTTTCCCCTGGGGACGTAGTAGCCCCGGGCGACCAGCGGCTCACCTCGTTTGAACTTCTGGTGCATATGAACGGCCTGGCCGAAAGTGAGGCACCGGTCCGGTCGGGTCACCGGAAAGATCTTGCCATCCTTAAACCCGATGTCATGAATGACGTTCAGGTCGAACTTCAAGGACACGACCCCGGCCAGGGCCTTCTTGATTTTGGCTGCGGCGTCCCGCACGGCGTTACCGCCCATCAGGGTCACCCGGCTGCCCCAGGTGCCCAAATCCGACTGGGGAGTAACCGAGGTGTCAGCTACGGTCAGCCGGATATCTTCCATTCTCAGGCCTAACTCCTCGGCCAGAATCTGTTTTAAGGTGGTGTCCGATCCCTGACCGATATCCGTGGCCGGGGTCAGGAGGTGGACCGTCCCGTCTTCAAAGGCCCGGATTTCCGCGGCGGAAAAAGTGTACTGAGTGTACAACCAGTTAAACACCCCGCCGGAGATGAAGCTATAGCAACCGACTCCCATCCCTTTACCGTCCCGGCTCTCGGCGCAGGCCGCCCGCTTGGCCTTCCACCCGGACATCTTGGCCACTTCCTGGAGGCATTCGATAAACCCGCAGCTAGACACGGTGGCGACATCCGGAATTTGGTCGCCGGGGACCATGGCGTTCTTGATTCTGATCTCGATGGGGTCCAGGCCCAACGCCTCGGCAGCCATATTCATCTGGGTCTCAGAGGCAAACAGGGCCTGAGGCGCGCCGAAGCCGCGCATGGCTCCAGCCGGGGGCTTATTGGTGTAGATATGGTATCCGTTGTAGCGGTAGTTGGGATAACGGTATAGCATGGCCCCGAAGTTGCCGCATAAGAAGGTGGCGGTGGGGCCCATGCTATTATAGGCGCCGCCATCTAAGTCGGCCCTGAAATCCTTGGCGGTAATGGTCCCGTCCTTCTTGAACCCCACCTTGGAATATAGCTTCATCCCATGCCGCCGCCGGCCATAGGCCAGTTCATCCGTCCGGGAC
Source organism: Deltaproteobacteria bacterium (assembly GCA_015233625.1). Classification (GTDB taxonomy): domain Bacteria; phylum Desulfobacterota; class JADFXK01; order JADFXK01; family JADFXK01; genus JADFXK01. The sequence continues at coordinate 4,701 of JADFXK010000096.1, forward strand.
AACCTGAACTTCACCGGCTTCCCCGTCCTTCGGGCCAAAAATGCGGCACAAAATTCCCAGGCCCGGAGTTCCATTTTGCCGCCGAAACCACCGCCCACGACCGGTTTAATCACCCGGACGTCGTTTTCCCTAAGGCCCAGCGTGGAGGCCAGCAGACATTGGACAATGTAAGGGACTTGAGTGGAGGTCCACAGGGTCACCCGGCCATCATCATCCGACTGGGCCACACAGGCGCACGGCTCCATGTAGGCATGACTAACCGCGTGGACTTCGAAGGTATTTTCGGCGATAAAATCGGCTTCGGCAAACCCTTTGACCAGATCGCCGTATTCTATCTTCCGGTTGAGACTGATATTGTCCGGCCGGTAATCGTGAATGACCGGAGCGCCTGGGGCCATGGATTCATCCACCGAAAAATTGGCCGGCAACTCTTCATATTCCACCTTGATCAGATCCAAGGCTTCGCAGGCCAGGTCATTATCGATGGCCACCACGGCCGCCACTTCATCGCCGATAAACCGGACCTTGTCCACGGCCAGCGGGTATTCATCCTGGGTATCCGGGAAAAGACGCCAGTTCCCGAATTTGACTTTAGGCGTGTCCTCGCCCGTAATCACGGCTTTGACTCCGGGTAAGGCCGCCGCCTTGGAGATATCAATGTTCAGAATCCGGGCATGGGCTAAGGGGCTCCGGAGAATCTGGCCGTGCAACATGCCGGGGAGCTTTATATCGTCGGCGTAGAGCGCCCGTCCCGTGGCCTTGGCCGGGCTGTCCACCCGAGGGGTGTTCGTTCCGATAATGGAATACTTGCTCATCTTAGATCCTTAATTTAATCCGCAGATTGCGCAGATTTTCGCAGATTAAAAAAAACAAAACGCTTGTGTCCGAAGGCTTGCATTCAAGACTCGGTCGGCGGGTACCTACCATCTGCGTTAATCTGCGAAATCTGCGGATTCATTTATGCCTTTCGGTTAATAGCACCTGTCAAACTCTGATCATTCTGGGGCGGCGTTACTTGGCGCACGGAGGTAGAGCTTTCTGGGCGCAGGCGTTGATGGCCCGGCGAGTCAGGACGTAGACCATGGTCTTGCGATATTCGGCCGTAGTTCTAACGTCGGTGATGGGTCGGGCCTCGTCGGCCGCCTGAGCCGCCGTCTGATTGATCAGATCCGTGGTGAGTTGCTGCCCGGTCAGCAGGGATTCCGCCTTCCTGGCCCGCATCGGGACCGGAGCCACCGCGCCCAGGACAATCCGGGCCATTTGACAGACGTCTCCGGCCATGACCAGATGGGCCCCAACGCCGACGGCTGCAATATCAACTTTTGAGCGGGGAGATATCTTGAGATAAGCCGTACCCGACCCAGGAAGAGGCGCCGGCACCGTGATCTTCTCCAGCAGCTCTTCCGGCTCCATCACCGTTTTACCCGGCCCCTGAAAAAAATCATCTAACTTTACTGTTCGCTTACCGCCCAGGCGAGCCAGGGTCACCTCCGCGTCCAGGGCCATCAAGGCCGGGATGTTATCCGCGGACGGGGCGGCGTTGCAGATGTTTCCGGCCACCGTTCCCATATTCCGCACCTGGACCGTAGCCGTAACTGACGCAGCATGAGCAACTGCATCATACTTTTCTTTGATCATAGGATGATCCGCCACATCGGCCAGCAAGGCCAGCGGTCCCAAGGTCAGGCCCTTGGTTTGGTCGTATTTGATATAATCCAGACCAGGAATGTTTTTGAGCCCGATGACGTATTCCGGCGCGGCCGCGCCCAGAGACATCTTGATCAACAGGTCCGTGCCTCCGGCCATCACTCTGACTTTGCCCTTATACTGAGCCAGCATGGCGCAGGCCTCTTCCCAAGTCTTGGGGGCGAGGTATTTGAATTTTGGTAATGGCACTTCTTCCCCCTTCCGGCTAAAATAATTAGTCCTGATTCATCTGATGAGCTGCTTTTTCGATGGCTTCGACAATCTTGTTGTACCCGGTGCAGCGGCAGAGATTGCCGGACAGACCGGCCCGAATGTCCGGTTCATCGGGATTAGGGTTCTTATCGAGCAAAACCTTGGCCGACATGATCATCCCGGGGGTGCAAAAACCACACTGAATGGCGCCGTAGGTCACAAACGCCTCCTGGATGGGGTGCAATTCTTGTCCCGAGGGGGCCAATCCTTCGATGGTCATGATGTCCTGGCCGTTGGCCTCCACGGCCAGCGTCAGACAGGAACTGACGTTCCGGCCGTTCATGATCACCGTGCAGGCACCACAATCACCTGTCCCGCAACCGAACTTCGTCCCAGTCAAGGCCAGGTCTTCCCGCAGGACCTCGTTCAAGGTCCGATGGGGGGCCACGGCCAGCTCATAATCATCACCATTAACCTTGAGATGGATTAAGTGCTTCAATGGGGTCTTCTCCTTTTCTTATGTGCACAAATAGAGCGACACGGAGCAATGTTATCGATTTAAGATTCCAGGGATGGTGTCCGCATTACCCAGGGTGGCGCTTCGCTGACCCTGGGCTAGATTGTTTTTCCCCTTCGGGGAAAGGGGTTTCGTCAAACGGAACGAGGTGATATGCCTTGAAGCTTCGTCATCGAGGCTAAGAACACCTTAAATTGGGCCGCCATCCTAATACCCCGGAGGGGTTACCCATTATAGCCCAGGGTCAGCGAAGCGCCACCCTGGGTATATGGTTCCAATACGCTCAGCATCCTTAACTCGATGACAAGGCAACACAGAGAACAAGTAAAAAAGAAAGAGGACACCAGGGGTCTCTATTCGACTAAATTTAGCCTTTAAACCCTCAGCGTCCTCTCGTTTATACTTTTAGATTCCGGTCGGCCTTATGCCGAATCAACCGACAGCCTGTAACAACTGGCCAGGCTACTGTTTGGCTGGAGCATCTTTAACCGGCGTCGGCAGGGATGTCGCACCCGGAGCATTATTGGCTGGAGCTTGCATCCCCGGAACTACCGGCTTAGATCCTTTTTCCATCTGCATCCCCGGACCTGAAGGCGGCGGTGACCCTGGTGGCATTTCCATCCCCGGAACTGACGGCCTAGTTCCTTTTTCCATCTGCATCCCCGGACCTGAAGGGGGCGGCGACCCTGGTGGCATTTCCATCCCCGGAACTGACGGCCTAGATCCCGCTTTTTCCATCTGCATCCCCGGACCTGAAGGCGGCGGCGACCCTGGTGACATTTGCATCCCCGGACCGGGACTCTTCGGTGTTTCTTTCACCGGCATTGGAGAAGCTGGAGCCTGGCCCTTCTGGGCGCCCTCTCCCGGAATACCTTTGATCTGGGGAAGTAGGAGTGGCGGTGGAGGTGGCGTAGGCACAACTGGAGGTTTTGAGACCTCGCCGGCCGGAACATTCGAAGGTATAGGCGGCTTGGGAGGTGGTCCCATGGGTGAAGCTGGCCTAGCCATGGTATCCTTGGTATGATCCATTGGCTTCACGCCTTTTTCCGAGTCGTCTTTGGTCGGATCATGGTCGGCGAACAATCCCACGTACAATATATGGTACCATTTACCTTTGTCTTTCTCCCATGTATCTGCCATAGTAATCCTGTTGGGTACGGTCGCACCTGGTATGCCATAAATAACGCTATTAATTTCAACCCTGACCAACCCCCGGCCTGGCTCATTCAGCTTCTTTTCAGCAGACAGTACCTTAATGGATTTATATTCGACACCCGACCCACCAGCCGGTAAATAACCCTGAAGTTTGAATTTTGAGCGGAACTTTGGATGCTCCATCTCATAAGCCTGCTTGTTATCGCCATCCTTCCTGAATTGCCAGTATTTCTTAGCCCGAGCCAGGAGTTCCTTTTCATCCTTGGCCGGGAGCTTCCCGCCGGTGGGCGCCTGCTTGATGGTTTGTTCTTTTGAGAAAACGTACGGTTCCGGTAAGACATTAAGAGGCTTCGGCTTGAGGGTGTCCATCTGTCTGGTGGGTCCTGTAGTTCCAGAATTATCAGGACTACCGACCGCTGGGGTGCTCCCCTTATTCTTTGACGCCTCTGGTGCGGCTGTTTTGTCGGCCGGAGCACTATTTGTCTTTGATTTGGGAGCTTCTTTCCCAGCCGGATTCACATCTACCTTAGCCGGTGTCTCCGCCGATTTGGTCGGAGCCACGGTCGCTGGGGTCTTGACGCCCGTTCCAGTCGGGACACTAGGTGGCGAAACGGCTTTGTTTGAATCTGGAGCGGCGACCGGTGCTGGGCTTTCGGCGGCATAGCACCGGGTGTAGTTGATGGATAGACTCAGGCAGAGCAAACTAGTCACAGCCAGCAGGCTAATGCCTAACCTGAAAATCTTCATGATTCCTCCTAACATTTATGGTAAACAAGGATGATCGAACCGATCTTGGTTCAAGAGAAAGCCACTCCTGAGATACACCAGAAAGGAACGTTTGTCAAGTCAGGTGGTGATTAACCAAAGGTATTTGCATAGAATATGCCTACTGCGGAACATATCCCGAGGTACAATAATGCTCTTTGTCAGGGCTTCCCTTCCTGCGGCAGGTCATTCAAGTATTCAAGGCAGCTCCATCCGGACGCGTAAATGGGGTTGAACACCAAAGCCAAGTTTATTAGTCTCTTAGCGGCAAAGATGTCGCCACCGATATGGTACCGGCTCATCGCCAACATACAGGCAGTTGCCTCGTTCCGACGGAGATCGTGTTGGGTTAGGCATTGTTCGTAAGCCAGGCTGTATTCCTTTCTCCTGTCATAAATCTCGGCCAAGCCACGCCTAACCAGGTGATGGTAGGGACTCAATCTCTTGGCCAACTTAAAGGTTTTCAAGGCTGAGTCGAATTCAGACGATGACTCTCCAGGAGATTTAGATTCCAGTTGATAGGCCCTTTCCAAATGGGTCCGGCCTTGAACAAAAAGGACGTCTCCAACAACGGGCAGAAATACGATAACGGCGACGAGGCCAAAGAATAGATTAAGAGCCGGCCTGGCCAACCTTCCCCTCATGGCCAAGTCGCCGATAGGTGCCCAAGCACTCTCCGATTGAGGCAGCGTAACCGTCACCACACTACCCAGAACAAAAATAAAAATAAATGCCGAAGTTACAATGTGGAATGGAAAATGAACCAGGGCATTCATCAGTAAAAATAGGAGACTAGAGGATCCAGAAATTAAAATAATTCTAATATCGAAGTTAACCAGCGGGTTCCTTAACGCCTTGACAAGGTGTTTCCCAATTGACACCAGTATCCAAATCCAAAAAAAGATACCCGGCATGCCTAGTTCGGCCAGGACCTGCATATGATCGTTGTGGACAGCATCAAAAAGGCCCACGTCATCGTTTATCCCGCCGGCAAAGACAACAATCCAGGACCGGTAATCAAAAAAGGCAGCGACAAACGCGCCAGGCCCGACACCCGTAAGCGGCCGATCTAGAACCATCGCCCAGGCAGCTTCCACGGCCGTCAGCCGCGTGGATAAGGCCCGGTTATAATCAGCAGACATGACCATATGGACGACCTGACTCAAACGCTCACCCAAGAAAAACACAATAAATATGGTGGCCAAAGTCAAGCCCAAAAACCCGAGTAAAATCAAATAACGCCGGGCAACTACACCATTTTTAAGGATAGTTCGCCTACTTAGAAAAAAGAAGAAACAAACAGCGGCAATAGCAGGAAAAATCGACCCAAGCGTTTTAGTATAGAAAAGGGATAACAGGAGCAAAGCAAAGATAAAAATCACTAACCATCGCCATCTATTAAACTTTTGGGTAAAAATCAGGCCCAGAGCTAACAGTAGAACACTCCCGACAACGGCACCGTAGTGGTTGGGGTTGCTAAAGAAAAAGCCCGTCGACCTAAGCCCTCTGAACGGATGGATGGTGTCGGGGAGATAACCGTAATATTGGGCCAACCCCGCCACCGAGGTGACCAGGCCACCGACTATCAGAAAACCCCAGCAGACCAATACGGAGTCTTGTTTCAATACCAACGGAAGACAAAAATAAAGGCCGGCAAATAGAGTCAGATGGAGAAAGAAGCGCAAAGAAAGAATGGGAGAGGTCGAAAATGGGATGAGGATCAGACACCAGGCCAAAAGGAGACATATCGGAAGAGCGGCCGGAACTGTGGCCACGATAGGTTTGATGGTTCCGGCCGGTGAAAAGAAAACCCGGCTCACCCCAAGCCAACAGAAGAATAACGCCAGCCAAATGGCGATCACTTCTTTGGGTAGAAGAAACAACTCCTGACCCCAAGGATTACAGGCCGTAAATAGCAGTATGAACAGAAGACCAAGAAGCGCCCACTGAAATCGAGCCAACTGGGCAAATTTAGGTATCATCTGAGGAGCCTTGGAGGATTATGGGACCGAATTAGAACAATCCGATGGAGAATTGGATGATTTCGAGCTTCATTCGAACTATACTGCAAACGGTCATAATTGTCCTTTTGGGTGCGCCCATACCCAGGGTGGCACTTCGTTGACCCTGGGCTAGATTGGGTAACCCCTCCGGGGTATTAAAACGGTGGCCTGGGCAACGGTGAGCTTAGCCCCAGGCAATGAATCTTCAGGGAAGATAAATTCGTTCCGGTTGGCAAAACACATTTCCCCGAAGGGGAAAAACAATCTAGCCCAGGGTCAGCGAAGCGCCACCCTGAGGCGGAATCAAAAAGGGACAACTATGACCGTTCGAAGTATAATAATATTTCTATGAAATTTCCGGTCTTGCGCTGGATGTCTGGCTGAACGAATATGAGGAATCTTAATTTTGTTCGCTACATTGAAGGTCCTTTGCAGTAATGGGCACATCTCTTGAAAAGTGCACCAAGCTTCCAAGGCCAGGAATTATAGACGGCTTCAAGTCTGGCTTCCCGCTCAGCCACGAGCGCCAGGGCGGTATCCAGGGAGTCGATCCGGGTGTGAAAGTCAATCGGGTTGTCCCATTTCTCCTTCCAGGAAACCAGCTGCTTGCGCAGTTCCGACACAACGGCCTCAGCCGGGCGGCCATTGAACCCGATGCCCACTACGGTATGCGGGAAGCTGGATACCCCGGCCGACTCGACGATGGAAAAGGGAAACTCAGCGAGCAGACTAGAAAAACCGGAAGGAGTGAATCGCCAGTAATCATTAGGGTACTCGTGGATGGGAAAGGCCATGACCGAGCTGATCATCACTACTCCCTCAGGCTTAAGAACCCGCCTAATTTCTTGCATCGCCTTCCGGGGATATTCAACATGTTCCAGGGTATCGACAATAACCACCGCGCCGGCGGACTTCGGCGGAAGAGAGATGTTGTGAAGATCCAGTATTACGTCGACACCTTTTCCAGGACGCATGTCCGCACCCAGGTACTGCCGTCCAGGAAAAAGCGGACGGAGATCGGCAAATCCCTCTTGACCGGGCACCTGCAGGGACCC
>JADFXK010000097.1 GCA_015233625.1 Deltaproteobacteria bacterium
GTGGCCAGATCGGGTGTGGCTTCCAACGGGTTAGAGTTTCCTATCCGATAATTACCAGTTATGGGAGATGGCTCCGGCCCGGCAACTGACCACACAGGGCGAAGGCGGTCGTTCTCCTACGGGTTTGGAGTATATTGAGAAATCAATTTCAGATAGGGAGTGCATCAGGAAAATAAGGGACCTGGGGATTAGCTATGTCAGCATCCATGACCTCATCGACGACCGTGATACCGGCCTGTATTACAACCACTTCAATAAGTGCCTGAAGCTTAGAGAAAAAATGACCGATGATGAGATAGATATCTTGATATCATCTTCCTGCAGAGAACAAAACACCTTCTTGTTTTCGACTCGGACCTCGCCCTTGCAGATTTACTGGACTGGAACAGACCTGGTCTATGATGTCGCCGGCATCGACTATCGGATAACGAACGGACTGGGGACCAGGGGAACGCTGTCCGGACACGAGCACTACTTTTTCCGTCCGCCCATCATGGTGACACCTGATTCCGCCAAGGCCGACCCGAAATCGGTGGCCGAGTTGCGGCAGAGCTATCCGGAAGACGCTTTTATACTCGGGAGCATCGATCAGTTGCCCGAACTGGCCGATGAAGATTATCTTCTGGCCGTGGCAGAAATATTGAACGATCATCCCCAGGCTGTCTATCTGGCCTGCGGTTCCGAAGGCAGTGACGACATAGATCCCGATCTGAAGCAGAAGATCGACGTATTAGGGATTCAGGACAGATTCTACTTCCCCGGATCATCGAACGCCCCCCTTTATGCCCGTATCATTGACCTGTATCTTCATCCCTTTTCTTCCACCACCAACACCGCCCCAGGTGAGTACCTGGCTCAGGGAGGCGCCCTACTGGCCTTGCAGCCATTCGACTTTTATGATCAGGATCAATTGCCTCCGTCTGCTACGCGGTGGGAATGGGGTGCCGCTTCATTTCTATATCACGACGGCCGACCGACACTCTCCTTTGCCCACGTGGCGACCGCAGAAGAATATGTTCTCGCCGCCGGCCGGCTGATCAGTGACGCTGAACTACGGGCCAAGCTTGGTTCGGTGGGCCAATGGGTAGTGGAACAAATCGTCAGCCCCAAGGCCGCGGCCGAGTCCTTCTCTGCCCTGATGGGAGAATTGATCAAGCGGAAGCTCCAGGAAATCACCGGACCAGCGCCGATCGATCCGACTGAGGAGGCATAACCCGGAGAGCATGGAGAAAAAAAGAAAAAGCCCTAAAACCGCCGGTGATTGATATTGATCTATATTTCCATATCGATATCGGTATGATTCAACATACCCCCTCAAAAACTGTGGGTCAATGTGCATTTTGCTTTTATTGACCCTATGGAGTCAGGCGCGGGTTATTGTATATGAAACGTTCCAAAAAAATCGTCCTGGTCTTGATGGCCTCAGCTTCCATCGCCGCCTGTGCATCTGATTCTCCAGATTCTCAGGAGACTCGCCGCGAAGAATACACCACCAAGGAAGACTGCATTAATGATTGGGGTGACCCAGACCGGTGCGAACGCCAGTCAAGCGGATATTATTATGGTCCCCATTATTACTTTGTCAGTGGCCGGACCTATTACTTCCGAACAGGCAGCTATGACCCGGTGCCGGTGGAAGGCAGAACCAACTTTGGCCGGTTGTCACCAGGGATGAAATCAAGCTATTCCATCCACACAATCACCTCCAGTCATATTGCCCGGGGCGGGTTCGGATCTTCGGGCCATCTCCGCAGCGGAAGTTAAACGGATTATGCGATGAAACGGCTGATAGTATCGCAAAGGGAAAACTGGCCGGTGAAAGTAAGTGCAGTTTTGACCTTGAAACAATAAGGAGAAAAGACCATGGCGCTTGGTGCTATCGATGAAGCGTGGAATGACGATATATACGAGGACGTAGAATCTGCGAATTACGAATCTGTTGTTGTCTATTCCCGTGACTGGACGGTTGAGACCATAATTAATCAAATATCGCAAGGTAATATTGATTTAAATCCAAAGTTCCAACGCAGAAATGCATGGAATGATGAAAAAAGAAGCCGACTTATAGAGTCACTGATTATTGGGATTCCGATTCCTGAAATCGTTCTAGCTGAGGATCCGCTCAAGAAGAAGTCATTCATTGTCATTGACGGAAAGCAACGCCTGCTTACCATCCATGGCTTCGTGGACCCGACCATTGGATACTGGGACCAGTCTGAGCTACGATGGTTACACACTCGGAAGGAACTTAATGGGCTAACCTTTGAAAACCTACTTACGGATCCTGAGTTACACTATATCTTTCGTGCTTTTATGAATTCGGATATCAGATGTACAGTCATATCAAGCTACAACTCTCCCGATATCCTCTATGATATTTTTTACCGGTTGAACACTGGCTCAGTCCCGCTCAGCACTCAAGAGTTGCGGCAGGTTCTCAATAAAGGGCCGTTTGCGGATGCATTGGTACAGCATACCAACAATAAGATACCCCTTCACTCAGTTCTCCATCTTAGCGAGCCCGATCCTCGTCTCCGGGACATCGAAGTAGTTTTGAGATCGTTATCATTTGAATTATATGGGACCGACTATAAGGGTAATCTAAAGGACTTTCTAAATGAGTCTATGAGGCATCTCAAAACTGCCTGGAAGGAAGACCGGGAGAAGGTGGAAAACCTGCTGCATCAATTTGACCGGGCGACTGAACAGGCTATATCCGTGCTCGGGGCGGAACGAGTCGGGCGAAAATATGTTGATGGAAAATGGGAACGTAGGTTCAACAAGTCTGTCTTCGAAACAGAACTATACTACTTCTGGCGTACGCCTAAAGAAAAAATCGACAAGGTCAATAAGAAAAAATTTGTCAACGAGTTTAAAGAATTGTGTGAACACAACACCGATTTTCGGAAATCAATTGAAGCGACAACTAAGACTAATGAAAACTATCATACAAGGTTCTCCCTGATGAAAGATCTCTTTAACTCTGCCTTTGGCCTTAACATCTCAGACATCCCGGTCAAGACCGCCAAGGAGTGAGCGATGACGGAGGCGGAACGGCTTTTCAAAGATGTATGCAAACGTGTTGATGAATACAAATCAAAATTCATCAAACAGTTCATCCCAACGAATCCCAAGGTTGGTCCTGATGAGTACGAGTTAGAAGTCAAAGCCTTCTGTCTGTTATCTCATGCAGCACTTGAAGAGTTTTTTGAGAAAATTGCACTCACTGTTATGAGCCACTCAATCGAATCTTGGAAGAAGGGGAAGCTATCTGACACCGCCATAATGTTAGTGGGTCGCTACAGTTTAAAATATGATATTCCCGAGGGAGATGAAATCAATGAAATTAGAGTGTATGACCATGTCCGGTCGATGCTCGAAGAAACGAAAAGGCGGTTTTCGCGTGATGTGCATATGAATCACGGGGCATCCCCTCGGTACTTGAGAGCACTCCTGGTACCCGTCGGGATCGACTTCATGCCCGATGTCAAGTCATTAAACTCACTAATTCAACTGTCTCAACAGAGAGGCAGATACGCTCATAAGGGTTTCGTCCGTTCCTCTATTTCGCCGGAAGATGCCTTGGCGTGCGTTGAAGATTGTCTCGCGTTCGCAATGGAAATCAGAAATAGGGCAAATCAAAAGTTAGAGGTATAGCTTCGGCATAAACGTTAATCTAAGGATGAAGTCACCCCGGTCCATCCACACAATCACCTCCAGTCATATTGCCCGGGGCGGGTTCGGATCTTCGGGACACCTCCGCAGCGGAAGTTAAACGGATTATGCGATGAAACGGCTGATAGTCAAAAAACGTGAAGACTGGCGGGAAAAATCTGATGAAATCGGCTTCACCTTCCATTCTATGGGTGACGGTTACTGGACGGAAGGGGCCTGTTACCAGTTTTCATCTTCCGAAATTGACCTGATAGAACAAGTTACCGCGGACCTGCATGAACTCTGCCTGGAGGCCGTGGAATATGCGACCAGCCGGAACCTGTATACCCAACTTGGGATTCCGCCTCAGTTTGCCGATCTAATCAATAGATCCTGGCGCCGTCAAGAACCCTCCCTGTATGGCCGTTTCGATTTTCTGTTTAGTCCGGACGGAGACTTGAAGCTCCTGGAATACAATGCCGATACCCCCACCTCGCTGATTGAGTCCAGCGTCGCCCAGTGGCTCTGGTTGGAGGAGCTATTTCCCCAATACGACCAATTCAATTCAATCCATGAAAAGTTGTTAGCCGCTTTTTCCCTTCTAAAAGAGGTCATGCCGGCCGGGGCGCCTTTTTATTTCTCCTGTCTAAAAGATTCTGAAGAAGACCTGATGACCGTGGAATATCTGCGAGATGTGGCCCTGCAGGCCGGTCTTGAGGCCCGACATATTTATGTCGAAGACATTGGATTTAACGAGCTGGACGGGCTTTTCTATGATCTGACGGAGCAACGAATCGAATTCATGTTCAAGCTTTATCCCTGGGAGTGGATGCTGGCTGATAAATTCGGTGCGAAATTGTTCCTCGACACCATCAGCCTGGTTGAACCTCCCTGGAAAATGATTCTGTCGAGCAAGGGTCTGCTGCCTTTGCTGTGGCAAATGTCACCGGGGCATCCCCATCTGTTGGCCGCTTATTTCGACCCACACAAATTAAACGGTTCCTATGCCCAAAAGCCCATTTTTTCCAGAGAAGGGGCTAACGTCACCCTGTACCGGAACACCAAACCTATCTTCCAAACTTCGGGCGAATATGGAGAGGAGGGGTTCGTTTATCAAGAATTACATGAAATTCCAGATTTTGATGGTCATTACCCGGTAATCGGCTCCTGGATCATTGGCGGGGTTCCGGCCGGATTGGGCATTCGGGAGGATGATACGCCCATTACCACGGACAAAAGCCGATTTGTGCCGCACTACTTTGAACCTGAAGGTCATTAGGAGGTAACCGTGCCTTTCACCATGATGACTACGTCCCTCTCCGGTCTGTTAGGATTTCTAACGTATTTTGTCACCGCCATGGCCTTATTGTATGCCTTTGCCAGGATCTACGACAAGGTTACCCCTTACCGTGAATTTGACCTCATATCTGAAGGTAATACTGCCGCAGCCTGTAGCTTTTGCGGGGCGATGCTCGGTTTTGCTGTTCCCCTGGCCAGTGCCATTATTCACAGCGCCGGGCTGCTGGATATGATCATTTGGGCCGTCATCACCTTCGTCGTCCAATTGTTGACATTCATTGTCGTCAGGAAGATATTTCCCACAATTGTTGCCGACATACCGGCCAACCAGGTCTCCAAAGGGATCTTTCTCGGGTTCGTTTCATTAATTGTCGGCATTCTCAACGCGGCTTGCATCTCCTGACAGCGGTCGTTGGCAAGCAACATTTTAATTATAAAATTGGTAAAATGACTATTTGCGGGGACCGCCGCAGGTCCCAATAGTCTCCAACCGTTATTGTAAGGCTATGACATGCGGATAGTTCAACGGCTGACCCGCCCTATTGATCTTTACGGAAATTATTTCATAATAATGGGGCTGTTTCTCCTGAGCCTGTCGTTTTTTAAGGGTTTGCGGTTTCCAGGCCTTTGGGTGGCTAATCATTATGTATTTAATTACCGCGAAGGTCTGATAAGACGCGGTTTGTTCGGGACCATCGGCTTGACGCTGTTCGGAGATGAACCAGATTTAATTTCCAGTTGGAGTTTGCCTACCCCAAGGGCTTGGAGAAAATAGTGACACAAGAAGACTCGACCCTGACACCGGTTTTTGAAGCCTCACCCGGCGCTGAAACCAAATTACACATTCTGCTGGCTGAAGACAACCTCATTAACCAGCACATGACCCGGGCCACCCTGACCAAAAGAGGTCACACGGTGATCATAGCCGCGAATGGAATCGAGGTATTGGAGGCATTGACCAAGGATAACTTCAACCTGATCTTGATGGATGTGCAAATGCCTGACATGGATGGGATCCAGGCCACTGCAGCCATTCGGGAAATGGAGAAACAGACCGGCGAGCACATTCGGATTATCGCCCTGACAGCTCATGCCTTAAAAGGAGATAGCGACAAATGTCTCGCGGCCGGCATGGATGACTACCTGACCAAGCCCATCAGGCCCAATGAACTTCTTCAGAGTATCGAAAATGCCCGCAGCTATCCCATCCCGGAACCGGACGCGGCCCAGGGTGAACCCGTCGATCTCCGGGAGTTCGAAAATCGCTGTTCCGGGGACCCAAAACTGATCAGGCAGTTGGTCCTGTTATTCCTTGGGAACTACCATAAATATCTTGCCGATATTCGAGAGGCCATCAACCGCCGGGATCCCCGGGATCTGGAATACCGGGCCCATTTTCTTAAAGGGGTGCTGACAAATTTTTCCGCCCGGTCAGCCCGGATCATCGCCGCCCGATTAGAAGAATTGGCCAAAGACGAAAAACTAAATGACGCGGAGTCGGTCTACTCAGCCCTGGAAGAACAGATGGCCCGAGTAAAACCTTGCTTAGAGGCCATCATCACGGCGACTGCCGGCCATTGTTAAATGCACTCTCCTTCCTATCGTCTCCATCGCGCCGGCAATTTTATCCTTGTTTTGTGCTGCGTTCTGTGTTATTAGTTAACTAAATCCCGCTAATTAGAGAATATAGCTATATCGTAGCCACTTCCCCATGAGTTTTGAGGGTGATGGCCCACCCGTCCCTATAAGAAAGTTTCATAGGAGTCTCCGGATGAAAATATCCCGTGCTGAGGTGGAGCACGTAGCTAAACTGGCTCGTTTGTCGTTAACTGAGGCCCAGTACGCCGTTTTTACCCCTCAGATAAATAACATCTTAGAATACATTGAAAAACTTAACGAACTCGATACAGCAAACGTCCCTCCGACCTCCCATGCCATTCCCCTGTCGAATGCCTTCAGAGAAGACGAAGTCAAACCCTCCATCGGTCTTGACCTGACCCTGGCGAACGCTCCAGAAAAAGAAGGAAGCACCTTTGTCGTACCTCGGGTCATTTGATATCGCCTCGATGAAAAAAGCATAAGGCCGAGACCTACTTTTGTCTTCCAGGTATCCCCGGCTTATGCTCTTCGAATAAAGGAAAAAATATGGAATTGTACGCCCACACTATCCACGAGGCGCATGAGATGCTTAAGAAGAGAGACATCTCTGCCGTGGAGCTAACCAAGTCCGTCTATGACCGGATCGACCGGGTTGAAAACAAAATCAACGCCTTTGTGACCATGAATAAGGAAGAGGCTTTGGTCTCGGCCGAGGCGGCCAATCAGCGATATAAAGATGGAACGGCCACCCCTTTGACGGGAATCCCGCTAGGCATTAAAGATGTCATTTGCACCAAGGGCCTGCGGACAACCTGTTCCTCCAAAATTCTGGGGAATTATATTCCACCCTATGATGCCATGGTGATGTCTAAACTGCGTGAGGCCGGGGCAGTGATCGTGGGCAAAACCAACATGGATGAATTCGCCATGGGCTCATCCACTGAACCGGTGTGGACAGGTCCCACCCGAAATCCGTGGAGCCTGGAACATATCTCTGGAGGCTCCAGTGGTGGTTCGGCTGCCGCGGTGGCGGCCGACGAATGCCTGGGCGCCTTGGGGTCGGATACCGGCGGGTCCATCCGGCAACCAGCCGCCCATTGTGGCGTGGCCGGGTTAAAGCCTACCTACGGCCGGGTATCCCGGTACGGACTCGTGGCCTATGGTTCCTCCTTGGATCAGATCGGACCGATCACCAAAGACGTGACCGATTTGGCCATTATCATGAATTCTATTGCCGGGTATGACCCCCAAGATTCGACTTCCGTACCTCGTGAAGCCCCGGATTATACAGCCGCCCTAACCTCTGGTCTAAAAGGGATTAAAATCGGTTTACCAAAAGAGTATTTCATCTCCGGAATTGATCCGGAAGTGATGGCGGCGGTGAAAAACGGAGTGGCGGAGCTGGAAAAGTTAGGGGCGGAGGTGATGGATGTCTCTTTACCTCACACCGAATACGTGGTGGCGGTCTATTACGTCATCGCTCCGGCCGAAGCCAGCTCCAACCTGGCCCGATACGATGGAGTCAAGTATGGATTCCGGGAGAAGTCCCCGGCCAACCTGATGGACATGTATTACCAAACCCGGACCAACGGCTTTGGCCCTGAAGTAATTCGTCGTATTATCATGGGTACTTACGTCTTATCTGCCGGGTATTATGACGCTTATTACGGGAAAGCCTCCCAGGTGAGAACGCTCATCCGACGAGATTTTGAGGAAGCCTTTAAGGTCTGTGATGTCCTGGTCACCCCCGTGGCCCCGACGCCGGCATTCAAGATTGGCCAAATGACCGATGATCCTTTGCAAATGTACCTGTCGGACATTTTCACTTTGTCGGCTAATATGGCCGGTATTCCGGGGATGTCCGTCCCTTGCGGTTTCAGCTCAGCCGGCTTACCCATTGGGATGCAACTCATGGCCGGCCATTTCAACGAGGAAACGCTGCTTAAGGTGGGCTTCAACTTTGAATCCGCCACCGACTTTCATAAGCAGAAGCCGGCCAGGCAATTAAGTCGATGAACGACACGAGGCCGCTATGACCAATCAGCCCACTGATGATGACGTCCGGGAAGAAAACAAAAAAATAAGAAGGCTAAGGTTCTTGGTTGACTTGACTTTGTTGACCATCAATACGACCGACCTGACCCATGACGAGTCTATGAAACTGGTCACCGCGGTCAAACGGGTGGCCCTGGCTCTCTTCCCCGGCAAAGAAGAAACCTTTGACCTTATTTACCTGCCCAGGTTTACCAGGGCCATCAGTCAAAAATTCGGATTCCATTAGTCGCGGGCAGGTTCATCTTAGCCTATCAGGACTTCAACATAGAGGAGTCAACTATGCGGCCCAGAGTGAAAAAGCAGAGCATCGGAGAAAAGATTAAACGCCTCCGGGAAAGTAAGGATATCGGACTGGACACGGTGGCCAATGATACGGGCTACGCCGTCGAGTACCTCCGGTCCATTGAAATGAACGAAATCATCCCTCCGGTGGCTGTACTGCTGCAAGTGGCCCGGTCACTCCAAGTGGATTCCGGAGAATTACTAAAAGACGATGAGGAAGCCGGCAAGAAACGGGCCGATGCTTATGAAAAGCGAACCGACGCCTATTCCTATCGGACATTGACGCCTGAAGCCCGGAATAAACACCTCAAAGCGTTTCATGTCACCATAGAAGCCTTGTCTGATCACAAAGGGGTCGGATATCAGCATGATGGAGAGGAATTCGTCTATGTTCTCAATGGGCATATTGAAATAGCCGTGGGCGAAAACATCACCCGTCTAGCCGCCAACGAAAGCCTCCATTTCAATTCCTCGATTGTTCATCGGCTCAAGAATGTGGGCGACATTGATGCCGAATTACTGGTAATTTTGTATACACCGTAACCCGCAACAATCAACCAGTGGAGGTTCATCATGTCCATGCAACTGACCGATGAACAGCATATGATCCAGGTGATGGCGCGTGATTTTGCCCGGAAGGAACTCATCCCGACAGCGACGGAGCGAGATGCGACCAAAGAATTCCCGTTAGAGAATCTTAAGAAGATGGGGGAATTAGGCCTGCTGGGGATGACCGTGCCCGTGGAATACAATGGGGCCGGCGTCGACACGGTCAGTTATTCTCTGGCCCTCCAAGAAATTGCCTATGGTTGTGCGTCCACTGCGGTCATCATGTCGGTCCATAATTCAGTCTGTGGAGAACCCATCACTCGCTTCGGCTCCGAGTATTTAAAAGAGAAGTACCTTAAACGACTGGCTATCGGTGAGATTTTGGGATCATTCGCCTTGACCGAACCCGGAGCTGGTTCCGATCCGTCCAGTCAACGGACCACGGCCGTGCGGGACGGCGAATTTTACATTCTCAATGGAGTCAAACAATTCATCACCACCGGGTTAAACTCGGGCGTCACCGTAGTTACCGCGCTCACCGACAAGGCCAGAAAACACAGAGGCATCAGCGCCTTTGTGGTGGAAAAGGGCACCCCCGGTTTTTATGTGGGTAAGGTGGAGGATAAAATGGGCTTGAGGGCTTCCGATACGGTCCAACTTATCTTCGAAGACTGCCGGGTGCCGGCCAAGAATCTCCTGGGCCGAGAGGGTGACGGCTTTAAAATTGCCATGTCCGCCCTGGATGGAGGACGTATCGGGATCGCTTCCCAATCGCTGGGTGTGGCCCAGGCCTGCCTTGATGCCGCTATCGAATATGCCAAACAACGGGTCCAGTTCGGCCAACCTATCGCCAATTACCAGGGCATCCGGTGGATGATTGCGGACATGGCCACCGAGATTGAGGCGGCCCGACTCCTGACGCTTAATGCCGCGACCATGAAAGACCGGGGTGAACGCTTCAGCGCCCAAGCCTCCATGGCCAAACTATATGCCTCTGAAATGGTCAATCGTATCGCCTACAAAGCCATTCAGATACATGGTGGCTACGGTTACCTTAAGGATTTTCCAGTAGAGCGTTTTTACCGTGATGCTCGTGTGTTCACTATCTATGAAGGCACCTCTGAAATCCAACGCATTGTCATTTCAAATCATTTCCTGGGACCACTATTGAAATAGGAAGGTACTTGTGGTTATGCGATTAGATTCAAGTCTTTCCAGATCAACGTTTCGGGTGCGTTTCCATGGTCACTATCCCACATTCCGATTTGGCGTCCCCGCCGCGGGTTACCTGAAGCTACCACAGTTTTATTCTATTATCCTACCGCCGGAAAAATAAGCCGTCTGGGCCTCGAGCATCTGATCGCTCTTTGTCGAGTCAAGCCTTTCAATTTTAGGTTATGCCCACGTCAAGTCGTTTTCACCCGACGAACCTCGGAGCTTAATTGAGCCAGTGCCGTCTTCTTATTTTGTCTTTGTCGATTCATCTTTAGGATGCCAGAACCTATCCCGCCGGATTACACATAGGGGCTGGGCGCGGCTTATTTCGCCGAGAAAATGATCTGCCGAAGCCGACGACCACCTGGCTGTTTCGTAAATTTGCAGGCGGTTTCGGCCAATCGTCAAAGGGGGTGATCAAGCTCCGTCAGTGTCATAGAAGCTCGTAACAATCGTGGCTGATTACTTTGTTAATGTAAGAAAAAAGGGAGAATCGGAAATGAGAAAACGACTTTTTCTGGGATTAGGTTTGTGTTTGGTGGTGACCTTGTTTTTTTCTTTGGCTTTGGCACAGGATAAGGCGACCAAGGACGAATGTGTCGCCAAATGCAAAGAAGCAGCTAAACTGATTAAGGAAAAAGGTCTGGACGCGGCCTTGAAGGTTCTCAATGATCCGAAAGGACCATTTGTCTGGAAAGACAGCTATATTTTCACCATAAATATTGACACCGGCCTCACCCTGTCTCATCTTAATCCCAAGATGATCGGGAAAAATTTGGTGGAAGTAAAGGATGTTAACGGCAAGTTGTTTTATGCCGAGTACATTGAAGTCGCCAAAAACAAGGGCGAAGGTTGGGTTAATTATATGTGGCCGAAACCCAACGAGAAGACGCCATCGAAAAAGTTGACTTATATTTATCGCGTCCCAGGTGAACCCATTGCCTTGGGTGCCGGGATCTACGAGAATTAATTGTTACTTTCAAGACCACCCCGACTCAGGGCGGCCTTTCGTCGACCCTGGGCCGGCCTGCTTTCCCCAATGAAGTATGAGCATTAATAAGTTTAACAACGTTCATAAGAAAACAGATCATAATTTTTGAACCAAGGTAATAAGGAGGCTCTCAATGGGTCAGTTACGTCTTAGCATTCACGCCAAGCTACTACTCCTGGTGCTGCTCGGCGCGCTGGGCATCTTTTTGGTCTCCGGCGTGAATATGTACCTTGATGTCGTTAAAGAAAAAGGACTTCAAATCCAGTCCATAGGACAAGACATCGCCCGCGGGATACTCAAGACAATGCTTACGGAGCAACACTTTATTAGAACTCAGGACCAGGCTTTACTGGCTTCCAA
>JADFXK010000098.1:0-1554 GCA_015233625.1 Deltaproteobacteria bacterium
TCATGGCCTCGAGGTCTTCGGCGCTCATTCCGGCCTGCATGAGCAACTTCCGGTTGAAGTCTAAGCAGAACTCATGTCCGCACTCGTCGGAGCTGATGAACCGGATGGCGGTCAAGAGCGGAAAACTCAGGGCCTTGTGCCCCATATAATACTGGATAAGTCCTACCTGGCGTTCGAACAGGGCCGGGCTGGCGCTCAACAGTTGCAGCGGGGCCGGGACCGGCACGGAGCTGGGAAACATATTGTAGGCTTCCTTAATCTTGCCTTCGGCCTGGTCTGGAGCAACGGTCTTGATCAGAAACATGGACATCCTCCTTTGATCTCTAAATTGATTGACTTATGTCGGCCGGGGCGGGGTAGGGCGCCTCGACTATGTATTTAGGCCGGTCCGTCAGGGATACGTCCTATCTTTAGACATGATTTACATGACTTACATGATTAAAAGCGCTCATCTTTCCTGTTAATCCTGTCATAAATGTTCCTGTTTGGGCCCGGACAGGATTTCTCCAAAAATGAACCGGTCGAATCGATAAAGCGGTTCCAGAGACTTGACCACCTTCATGGTCAACATGGCACCCTGCCAACTGCTCATGATGAATCTGGCCGTCTCCTCCGGGTCGAGATGGTCCGGCAACTCTCCGGCCGCCCGGGCTTGCTGGAGAACCTGGGTGATGCCCGTGATCATCAATTCCGTGGCGGATTCCAGCTTTTGGCGAAAAGCCGGGGAGAGATCGCTCATCTCCTGGCACAGGTTTCCGATGGGGCAGCCCTTTTGGCATCCTTGGGTTTCGAATCGGGCGTAGAAACCTAGGAAAAAAGCGTGCAACCGGGCCACAGGCGACCTGGACTCGTCCCCCAAACAGGACCGGGCCACGGCCGCGCTCTCCTCCACGTAATGGTCGATCAGGGCCAGACCGAAGTCCTCCTTGCTCTTAAAATAGAAGTAGAAAGAACCCTTGGGCACCCCGGAGGCGTCGAGGATCTCCTTGAGCCCGGTGTGGTGGAAGCCTTGGCGATGGACCAGTTCGGCCCCGGCCTCCAGGATCTTCTGGCGTGTGTCTGTCTTGGTCATGTCAATCTCCGGGTCTGATAGTAGACCGGTCGTCTATAAATGTCAACCTGTTTTTTCAGAAAGATGATAAATTACCTGAGTCCGATGAGTGTTGTTAGTTGGGAGGCAGAAATGAATTCGCCGAGTTAGCAGATGACCGCGGCGGGAACCGTTGCATGGCTCAGCGCACCCAAAGGGCCTAAAGCGTGGTAGAACCATGTCCGTAAGTTAGATGGGCGTCGTCACTCACTGCGCCGAAATGGTGATCCTCAAATTCAAGGCGCCGGCAATGCGCTGAAGTACATCCACTCCGACCGAAACCTGTCCTCGCTCAATGCGGGAGATAACTCTTTGGGTGGTATGGGCTTGCTCCGCCAAAGCGTCCTGGCTTAATTTCCTTGCTTCTCTTTCTTGGCGGACTCTTTCAGCAATTTCAAACCTTAGTGACTCTTGTTCGTATGCCTTTTTAAACTCAGGGTCTTTCATTTCTTCTTCGAAGCAGG
>JADFXK010000098.1:1630-3288 GCA_015233625.1 Deltaproteobacteria bacterium
TCGGGTCAGCCGTTTTTTCATGATAAGCTCTTAAGAAGTGAGAGTTAATAAGCGATTGTAAGCAATTTCCAATTCTTTCTGCGGTGTTCCTTCACCTTCTCTTTTGATGAACCCATGAAGCACAATGACCATATTACCAGGTTTGACGTGAATGATAAGGCGATAAAGGTTTTTTGACGATTTGATCCGTATTTCTTCTAACGGGTAATCATGAAGCTTCTTGAACGCCGCTCCTTCTGATCGACCGTTGTTTTGAATTAAATGGTTTAGATAACGATAAAATCTTGCTCTTATATGGTGCGGAAGGCTGTTTAAAAAGCTTTTTGGTGGCGATCCGCTTTGATCTTGAAAGAAGAAATAATTCATCGGTGACTTAATCCCACGGAATAGTTTAGTACCTATCGGATATGAAAGCAAGAGGAATCTGAGTAAAGACCAAACATTACGCTTGAATTAAGTCGGGCAACGAATCGGTTTAGGTTTAAATGAGTAGTTAGACGCGCTCGACTGCAAGTTTTGCCTCTTTCAACGCTTCTGACATGATATCCTCAAGATACACATGAGCAAGGCCGCGACTCTCGATCTCTGCGATGTATTCCCGAGCCACATCCAGGTTGCACTTCTCCTTCTTGTGTTCACGTTCTACGGCGGAAAGGATTTCACGTAATACATCTAATCGGAAGAAGAGCCGGGAGGAAAACGATTGTGGTCCTCCACCTACTATGGTGGTCTCGCGTGAAAATGGCCGTTGGAACTTGTTCTCATCGATCATGGCGGCAAGAATCGAATGATGAACCGTGATGTTACGAAGGACTTTGAAGAAGCGAAAGCCTCTATATGCCTTAAGTCGATCTTTCTCCTCTTTGTTTGCCATATCCCAAACAGATGCAAGTGCAAACAAGAAAGCATCGAAGTAGCCAATCATAAGAAAGTACGAGTCGATCGGCGGTCCTGAATGACGAAGGTACTCGTTGAGGAAGTGCTCAGCATGAGCAAGACGCAATAATACCGGCGGTGTCTTTTTAAGAGTTGCTTCATCCATGGCGCGTCCAGGGAAAGGTTAGCTTATGTTTAAGCGGCTTCCAAATAAACATCTTCTGATTATTAGTTACAGCAGCACAACACAACCAGCGAAAAAGTAAACTAAATACCCATAATTATTAAATTAATCCCTTACCTTTCGTCGTTCCCTCCCCTGTCATTTCATGCGCAGCGAGAAATCTTAAGATTCCTCACATTCGTTCGGAATGACAAAGGGAGAACCCCCGATGGAGGCTGAGCCGGTCAATCGGGCATCACCGGCGGCGCCCCGGCCCTGTTGTCCTTACGGATGCGCTCCAATCACGTGGCTGGGGGTAGGCTCGATTTGACGACCGGGCAGGACCTCCACCTTCCCCGCCGCATCTCGGAGGAAATCAACTATATGCTTTACCAGCGGATGGCCGGCCAGGCTGACCAAGGCGGCTTGATCAAGGCGGGAAATGAGGTCCAACTCACTGCCTATCCCGCTTTCTTTCATGAGTGTATCGAGTACCTTCTTAGGTTCGTATCTGGCGGTTATCATCTCGGCTTCACTAAGTTTTTTTCCGATGATCGTTTCCAAAGGGTGGGGAGCAAAAAAAAGGATGGCCGGTATTTCGGGAGCCGCCACCTCAACT
>JADFXK010000098.1:3360-6556 GCA_015233625.1 Deltaproteobacteria bacterium
GAGTTTTTGCTCATCTATCAGGGCCTCATGAGTTGTATTGGCATCGACCACCAGCACCGCCGGAGCGTGACGCCGAAACAGAAGAGACCGACACAAGGAAACAGCGGCTGACCTTCCGTTTGCGGAGACGACGTGGACACCGTTAATGATATCTTCGGGAAGGAGTCGACGGAGCAGTTCGACGTCGGTTGGGCCTTCGACAATTATATAGCTGTTCATTGGGTTTCCTCCTCACGTAGAAGATAATCCGGGGCGCCGTGTTCGACGTAGATTCTGTATTTTAGCCGAAGTGCATTTGTGATCGATCTTTTTTCCAGAGCGAAGCTGATATCATTGCCCTCCCATAGGAGGATGGCCTTTGGAATTTGATATTGGGCAAGGCGTATGGCGGGGTCGGTAAAGCCGTTTTTACTAATCAACGCACCCAGTACCCCAGACGGGCGTCGCAAGAGTTTATATTGCAATTTCGCAATCGGCTCCACGTCCTCACGCTCGTTCGTGTCTTTACATTCGACCAGGCATATCAGGCCATCACTATACACTACTCCATCGATTTGTTCCGCTATCTTGCCAGAAATCTTCACCTCAAAAGGCCACACAACCTCGGCCCCGTTCAGTTCGAAGGCCCGGAGGACGAGATGTTCCAGGGCCTTACCCGGAGGCCAGCCTGGTGTATTTCCGGCCATTATATCTTTCCAAAGAGACTGCAGGTCCTCCCAATCATAGGACCGGGCCAGGTGAACGTATTCATCGGCTGAAGGCATTGACCTACCCTCCAAACTTGTTAAAAACCGCTTTCCGGGCTGAGCGGTGCCGGTTTCAATTGGCCCAACGCGGCTGGAATAGTCGCATGGCTCAACGCCCTCCGGGGTTAGGTGACATCAGCGGGCACTGGCGGCAAAAGTCAGCCCTCATCTTCAATTTGGTGCCAGAATTAAGACCTTATGTCAACATGAAAATTAAATAGTATATAACTAAAGCTATAATTTTGGCGAGGCATTTGTCGTAAGGCGAAGAGAGGATCAGAAAGAGAACGGATGTGCCAAGAGAATTCCGCAAGATTTTTCCTGACAAACGAGGTTGATTTTGGTACGATCAGCCACCAGCTCGTTTTGACCCGAACGCCCGGCCGTTTTGGCCACCATCATCAGGAGAAAACCAATGACCGAACCAATAAAATCTAGACTCCAGCCCCTGGTCCGGAAAGCCGGCCGGGCCGACGTGGAATTAGTCGCCCAAATTTTGGGGGAGGCCTTCCGGCGTGATGCGGTGATGACTTACTTAAGTCCGAACTGGCCTGAATTTACGACATGTTTATACTATTCCATGGTCAGACGTTTTTTCCTGAAACACCATCACGTCTATGTCACGGCTGACGGGTCCGGCGCGGCCCTGTGGCTCCCTCCTGGGGTGACTTTCAAATCCTACCCGTTTTGGGGCAAATTAGACACGCTCTGGATTTTTTTGTCTAAAGTCGGATATCAGGGCTACCGCCGGCTCCAGGCGCTGGCCCGGTACTCCGAGGCTTACCATCCCGCCGAACCCCATTTCTATCTGAACTCCATCGGAGTAAGGCCGAATAAAGCCGGTCGCGGGATCGGATCGGCGTTGTTACAGGAGGTCTTAAGCCGGTGTGACCGGGAGGGAATTCCGGCTTACTTAGAGAACACCAATTCCAGAAACCTGCCCCTGTACGAACGATTCGGGTTTCAGGTGACCACCCAGGGCCGACTCCCCCATGGCGGACCGCCCATCTGGTTCATGCTCCGACCACCATCTACAACCAGTGACCAACAATTTGCGCTACATGGTCAAGATTTGGGGGCAGCTCATCGAGCAAGTCAATGACAAAAATATTGTTACGTTTTCCGTTCCATTGATGCTCAAGGGCCTGTTTTTGGATTCTACCCCCTGAATGAGTACAGTGATATAGTGGTTTTACACCACAAATCCCTTTAGTTTTTCCTTGACATCCCCCACCCTTCTCCATATAAGATAAAATTACGTTGAATAAACCATAATTACCCCCAAATTAAGCTAACAACCAAACCAGGTAGGGATGATGAAGAAACTATACGGATTTCTGTTGATTGGATTGGTGGCGATCCTGAGCTACCTCGGGGCGGTCGGCCCGGCTCAAGCCGGGGTCGACCAGTGGACCACCAATGGACCATGTGGAGACAGTATTTGGGCTATAACGGTTGATGCGGCCGGAACGGTCTATGCCGGCTCCAAGAGCGGCGGGGTGTTTAAAAAGACTAATGGCGAGACGTCCTGGACCCCGATCAACACCGGCCTACCCGGTACATTTGTCAGAGCCTTAGCCGTGGATACGGCCGGGACGGTTTATGTCGGCATCTGGCCCGGAGGGGCATTTAAAACAACCAATGGCGGGATATCGTGGACTCAAATCGGCCTGACTGACACTTGTGTCTTGGCATTTGCCCCGGACTCGGCCGGGAACGTTTATGCTGGAACCGGCACCGGCGTGTTCAAAACGACCAATGGCGGGACATCGTGGACACAAATTAACACCGGTCTGACCAGCCCCAATGTCTCGGCCTTAGCCTTGGACTCGGCCGGGAACATCTATGCCGGAACCAACTCCAACGGCGTGTTTAAGACGACCAATAGCGGGACATCGTGGACACAGACCGGTCTGGCCGGTGAAGGGGTTTTGTCCCTGGCTGTGGACTTGGCCGGGAATGTTTATGCCGGCACTCCCAGCGGCCTGTACAAGACGACCAATGGTGGGACGTCCTGGACGCGGACCGGCTTGACCAACATCCCTGTCCCGGCCTTGGCTCTAGACTCGGCTGGGACGGTCTATGCCACAAGCTACAGCGGTGTGTACAGAACAACCGATGCCGGGACGTCCTGGACACATGTTAGCGCCGGCCTACCTTCCCCCTATATTCAGGCCTTAGCCGTGGACCCGGGTGGGACGGTCTATGCCACAACCAACGGCGGCGTATACAAATCGATCAATGCCGGGGCGTCCTGGGCTCAGATCCACCTCCCACAGACCAACACCACTTACATTGCCTTAGCCGTGGACTCGGCCGGGACGGTTTATGTCGGCACCATACCCATCAGTGTACTTAAGACGACCGATGGGGGCGCGTTTTGGTCACAAATAAATACCGGACCGACGATTGACGGAATCTGGTCCCTGGCCGTAGATTTGGCCGGGACT
>JADFXK010000098.1:6718-11408 GCA_015233625.1 Deltaproteobacteria bacterium
ACAAGACGACCGATGGCGGAACCTGGTGGACTAAGACCGGCATGGTCGAATGCGCGTGGCCCCTGGCCGTGGACCCGGTCGGAACGGTCTATGCCGGAGGCGACGGGATGTACAAGTCAACCGATGGCGGGACTTCATGGACACAAATCAACACCGGCCTGCCCTGCAGAGAACAGTGCGACGCAATCAGAGCCGTAACTGTGGACTCGGCCGGGAACGTCTATGCCGGTACCAGGAACAACGGGGTGTATATGACGACCAACGGGGGAACGTCCTGGACGCAAATTAACACCGGCCTCACCGATCTCTTTATCAATGCGTTGGCCGTGGACTCGACCGGTAACGTCTATGCCGGTACCATCGGTGGCGGAGTGTTTACCTATACTAATACCATACCGAAGTCTACGCCTACACCGACCAACAAAGTGGGTAAAGCCGGCGTTCCCGGTTAGATTCTTGGCTGTCAATTCGGTTGAAAATTCTTGCATCATTCTGGTGCCTCCATAAGATTGCCGGTCAGTAATATGGATGCTAATATATCAAAACGTTGATGAATTATCTCTATTTTTCTTGGGGCCAGCTACAGTTTTTAGGTATTCTATTAACTCGGCAAGATGATGGGGGGACAAAGATGGGTAATTCAAGGATCCTGTTTTTGATAATTGTACTGACCTCGTTTCTTTCTGTTTTCCAACCAGTGGCGGCCCAAGAAACTGGGCAGTCATCTTCCACGAAAGAATTTGATGGAACTGAACGGGCCAGGGATTTGCTGGATACCTGGCGAGGTCAACGCAAAGTGCTCAATGAAGCAAAAGAGATCTTAGATCAGACTTTAAAAGCAAATCCTAACAATTATAAAGCCTTGAAGGAGTTGGCCCGCTATTATGTTAAGAAAGGCTTTATTAATAAAAAGGATATGGAGGTGGAAGGAAGAATTCTCTCCGTTAGCCAGTTTGAACCGGGATCACTTGAATCCGCTGAAAGTACGCTAAAGAAAGCTTTGAGTATCAAGCCTGACTACGCCGAGGGGTATATTCTTCTTGGCCATGTATATACCAAACAGCTAAAGTTCAAATTAGCCCGCGAAGCTTTGACCAAAGCTGAATCCATTGGAACTAATGATCCCTGGTTGCATATGAATTGGGCTGAGCTTCTGGGTTCAACGGGCGAAAAAGAGGCCGCAACTAATCGGTGTATGCAGGTTATAAAAAGTGGAACAACAGACAAGGCGTTACTGATGTCTGCATATGGCGGTTTGATTGGCCACCATGAGATGAAACCATATAATAACGCAAATGATATTTATAAGAAAATGATGGAAATTGATCCGAAAAACGCCTGGCTCAGGGGAAATTATGCCGATTTCCTACGAATTCAGCTCGGTGCGTACGATGAGTCGATTAAATATGCTCGCGAGGCTCTGAGAATTATGGATTACGGCGTGGGGAGACAAATTCTGGCCAATTGCCTTTATGCCAAAAGCGCTGACCTCGTCATCAATCACAAGGGCACGGAAAATGAAGCGCAGAAGTGTTTCGACGAGGCTTTTCAGATTAATCCTCATCTGGACCTGGTCATGGCTTATCAAGGTTCGCTGCCCAATACACTCGCCTTAGTCAAGTACTTAATAACGAAAGGTATTTCCGTAGATGCGCGGGCTGAGGACGGATCGACGGCCTTGATGATCGCCTCCAACCGGGGGCGGAATGATGTCGTCCTGGCCCTGTTGTCGTTAGGTGCCGATCCTAATGCAGTCGCACAAACCGGATGGACGGCATTGCTTGGAGCCGCTGATCACGGCCATACCGAGGTGTTCAAGACGCTCCTCGCCCACGGAGCTAATCCTCATCAAAGAATAAACAGTTGGGATGCCGCGGCGCTTGCTCAAGCCAAAGGCCATACGAAACTTGCGCAATTCATTAAGCAATACACAAGTAACGCAACTCCCAAGCCCCTGAGTCCTGAAATAGGCAAGAAGGACTAAATTCTTTTCAACCAACCCCTCATTGGTTGAGAAGTGCCCCGGATGCGATTCAATGTCGTCAACCCGCAACCCGAACGAGGTTCCCGTGACCGTCGATGTCGTCTTAGCCAATCCCCCGTGGGAGCTGCCCGCTGGTTTCACCTCGGTCCGAGCCGGCAGCCGCTGGCCCCATACCCGGAAGGTGAATGAGCAAATCCTAGAGGAATTCCCCTTTCCCTTTCTGCTGGCCTACACCACCGCCTTGCTCAACCGGGCCGGCCTGACGGCAATGGTCATAGATTGCCTGGCCCAGAAGATCGGGTTGGACGAGTTCATCGGCCGGCTCCAGGCGCTGCAGCCCCGGTTACTGGTGCTGGAGACGTCTTCTCCGTCCTTTGCTGCAGACATCCTGGTCATCAAGAAGATCAAGGCTGCCTTAGGCGTTCCCCTGGCTCTGGCCGGGCCTCATCCCACCTTTATGGCGGAAGACATCTTGACCCAGCACCCCGAGGTGGATTATTGCCTGCTGGGCGAGTACGAGTACCCGGTCCTGGCCCTGGCCTCCGGGCAACCGGCAGCCGAAATTCCGGGCGTGGCCGGCCGTCAAGATGGTCTGGTGCGGGTGTCGCCCCCCGCCTCCGGTCCGGGATTGCCGCCCTTAGATGATCTGCCCTATCCGGAGCGGGATCAGTTGGACGTGCTGACCCATTACAATGAGAATTTTTGCCGCCACGTCCCCAATATCACCCTGGTCTCCTCCCGGGGCTGCCCCCACCGGTGCATCTTTTGCTTAGAGCCGATCTATTACGCTGGATACCGGGCCAGAGCCCCGGAGAAGGTGGTGGACGAGATGTTCTACTTACGGGACCGCTACCACCCCAGGGAGTTCTACTTCGACGATTCTTCCTTCACCGTCGGGGAAAAGCGGGTCAGGGACATCTGCCGGAGCCTGATCGACCGCCAACTGGGTTTGCCCTGGTCAGCCATGGGTGACGGCATGGTCGGGTCCGAGACGCTGAAATTGATGCGCCGGGCCGGGTGTGGCGGCCTCAAATTCGGGGTGGAGTCGGCTGACCCGGACATCTTGAAGCGGATGAAGAAACCGGTCAACTTAGATCAGGTCCGCCGGGTGGTGGCCGTGTGCCGCTCCCTGGGCATTAGAACCCATGCTACCTATGCCTTTGGCGGGCCCGGAGAGAATGACCGGACCATCGAACACACCTTGCGCTTCGCCATCCGGTTGAATACGGATACCGCCCAGTTCAGTTGCATGGTCCCTTTTCCGGGGACGCCGCTGTTTGACCAGGCCCGGACTCAGGGCTGGTTGCTGACCACCGACTTCAGCCGGTTCGACGGGCTGAACGAAAGCGTGCTGGGCTATCCCGATTGCTCCGGTCCCCGGATCGTGGCCGCGGTCAAGGAAGGCAAGCGACGGTTGCTGCGGAATATCATCATCCGGCATCCCGCGGTGGCCCTCAAAGGAGCCATAAACCTCATCCGCCGGGAAGGGTTCGGCATGTTCTGGGAAAAATTGCGGGAGATCGGGGCGATTATCGCTTAGTTGCGGGTTACGTGTTGCGTGTTACGTGTTGCGTGTTACGTGTTACGGGTTGACGGGGCATCGGGCGAATTTTTATAAAATAGACAATTCCGATGAAGCCCCAACCGGGCGCTCTAGGTTAGCCCAGCGGCAACGCCCTGGGAATCGAGGGCATTATTTTAACCGAAGAGCAACTCATTGAAAATCGGGGGCATTACATTAGCTCAGGGACGGAATGAATCGCCATGCCAGGCTGTTTACCTATCAACATTGACAATCTGCTCCACCTGCGGGGGGTTGAGTCCGCCCGGGTCGAATTTAAGGCATCATGGGACGAGGCGACCACCGGTCTCCAGGTGCTGCACACTATTTGCGCCTTTGCCAACGATTTCCTAAATCTGAATGGTGGTTACACTATAATCGGCGTGGCCCAGGAGCGAGGGCTGGCTGTCCTGCCTCCGAAAGGATTGACCCCGCCGGAGATCGAAGCGGCCCAACACTGGATTCGGGGCAGGTGCCACACCATTGATCCCGTGTACCAGCCCATACTCTCGCCCGAGGTGGTTGACGACCGGCCCATTCTCGTCATCTGGGCGCCGGGAAGCGATGTTCGCCCACATCAGGCATACGATAAACTCGACCAGGGTGAACGAAGGTACTACATCAGACTGGGTGACGAGACGGTTGATGTGACGAGAAAATCTGAACTGTTGACCCAACTCATGCAATTGACGGCCAGAGTGCCGTTCGATGACCGACGGGCCCAACAGGCGACGATTCTTGATCTTCGTGAAACCAAGGTGCGGGAGTTCCTGCAAGACATTCGCAGTGATCTGGTTAATGAATCGGACTCAAAAACAATGTACCGATGTCTGCGGATAGCCGTGCCCGTTAATGATCATGATGTGCCGAAAAATGTGGGGTTGTTGTTCTTCTCCCAGGACCCGGAACAATGGTTTCCCGGGGCTCGGATAGAGGTCGTCCAGTTTGCCGATAATGCCGGCGGCAACTTGCTCGAGGAAAAGTGTTTCAATAAAATGCCGATTCATGAGCAACTGCAAGGGTGTTTGAGCTATCTGGGAAACCTCTCGACCCGCCGG
The DNA here is from genome assembly GCA_015233625.1 of Deltaproteobacteria bacterium. GTDB lineage: Bacteria > Desulfobacterota > JADFXK01 > JADFXK01 > JADFXK01 > JADFXK01. The sequence goes on from JADFXK010000098.1 coordinate 11,322, forward strand.
ATGGAAAAAGCACCTGATCGACCGGAGGTGGGGGGATGGGTTGGTTATCCTTTCCAGGCATTACGGGAAGCCCTGGTGAATGCCGTT
>JADFXK010000098.1:11493-11950 GCA_015233625.1 Deltaproteobacteria bacterium
CCGGCCTCGAAAAGAGCCATTTTGACGGTATCGATCCGCTGCCGCCGGTACCGGCCCGTAATCGCCGGATTGGCGACTTTCTCAAGGAATTGAGGCTGGCCGAAGGCCGGGGAACAGGGTTGCCAAAGGTCCGTCGGTCCATGCAGGAGAACGGTTCCCCCCCGCCCCGCTTTGATTTTGACGATGTCCGTTCGTATTTCCGGGTAACCCTACCGGCGCATCCCGAGTATATCGTTGTCCTGGCCTTGCAGGATGCGGCGCGCCTTCGTGCCGTTGGAGATTCGAAGAGGGCGCGGGAGCGGTTGCGCAGCACGTTGCGGGATTGCCCTTCCTCCATTATTGTGGCGGCCGAACTCATTATGGAGTTGATTAAAGGCGATGATCCGGCGGCAGCCCGGTCCGTTTTGGAAGAATTTATCGGCAACAATCCCGGCGCTGATGTCGCCCGGCTGATTTT
>JADFXK010000099.1:0-11356 GCA_015233625.1 Deltaproteobacteria bacterium
TTTTTTATAGCCTACCATGTCAAAATCGATGATAGGTCACGGCCGACAAAACTGTCGTACCGTAGGCAACGCAAGGTGATTAATTCATTTTTTTATTGATAAAGTCAAGCATTTTTTCGACCACCTGGTTGATCGTCAGGTTGGTTGAGTCAACGATTAAGGCGTCCTCCGGAGGGCGGAGGGGAGCCACGGGTCTGGTCTGGTCATTATGATCCCGCTGTTTCATATCTGCGGCAACCCGGTCAAGTGTCAGGTTCCCGGAACTATCTTTTAACTCTAAAAAACGTCGCTCGCTTCGGGATTGGATATCCGCGATTAGGAACAACTTCGCCGCCGCCTTAGGAAAGACCACTGTGCCCATATCTCGGCCTTCAAACACGGCCCTGCCTTTTTGGCCAAGACGCCGCTGCAGTTCCGTCATCGCGGCTCGAACCGCGGGGCGGGCCGATGTTTTGGAGGCCAACATGCTGATCTCCGGCGCGCGGATGGTCGCGGTCAGGTCTTCGCCCGATTCAAAGACGCGCCATTCTTCTCCATCCCGTTGAAAACTGATGTCGAGCTGCCGGCAGAGTCGCTCCAATGCCCCGTCATCATGGGGATCGATATGCGAATCTTTGGCTCGGACCGCCACCACACGGTACATGGCCCCGGTATCAACATAATCGAACCTGAGCCGCTCGGCCAGGATACGGCTGACCGTACTTTTCCCGGCTCCGGCTGGGCCGTCGATCGTCACCACAGCCAGTTTTTCTGCATCAGCGGGCCGGATTGTCTCAGACGGAAGCTTTTCCTGGTAAGATACCAAAATTTTTTCCATGTTTAATTTGGAGGAAAAGTAGGGATGGCTAAGTTGGGGGCAGGTGCTGATGATGCGGCAGAAATGAGGTGATGGTTATTGACGAAATCAGAAAACCTGGCCTTTAACTTGCTCTGATGGATCTCCTACTGGTAGTTATACTTTGGCGACATAGATGGTCACCATACTATTCCTTGATAAAAAAATCAACAGTTTTTTTGCTGGCCGGGATAGGGGCGTTCTATTTTAATTACTGATAACCAAACCGACGGTAAGCCTTGCCCCCGCAACCTGAACAGTGCACAGCCTGCCCGCCCATAATTGACTCTTAAGTATGGCCGGCTCATCCCTTGATCTTACTAATTACCCGAATGTCAGTCATGACCGTGGTCGGATAAAGGCCCTTATCGTCTTTTTCTAGATACTTGACCATATCCAGGATGGTGTTCAAAGCCATCGTAACTCCAACCAGGGCCTCCATCTCCACTCCGGTCTTGGCCACGCATTTGACTTGGCAGGTGGCCTCCACCCCTTCGTCCGTCACCACAAAGTCAAAATTGACCTGATCAAGCGGAAGTTGATGACAATGGGGAATCAACAGAGAAGTTTGTTTGGCGGCCGTCATCCCGGCCACTTCCGCGACGGCCAGGGGATCACCTTTTTTTACCTGCCCTTGACGAATGGCCGCGATACTTTGAGGATTGAGAATGATCCGACCTCTGGCAGAAGCGGATCGGGGGATGACCTTCTTTTCAGAAACGTCTACCATGCCCATCTATAGCTCACTTTCCTGGTTGTTGGTTTCGGGTTGCTGGTCGCTGGTTGCTGGTTGTGCCTAATGTCATTTGTTTTATGCGCATTGTCAAGCCGGATAATGCTGTTGCCACGGCGTCTGATAAGACGTGCGACGGGGATCAAAAGAGTCACTCATCAATGCCGTCTCATTTATGTTGTTATAGGTAGCTTTATTCTTGACAAAATTAGGTTTTTTTGAGAATCTTCGGAGCCAAGGTGGCGCCCGGCTGGAGTCACCCTGGTTTGTCGACCACACCATATCATTCAAATAAACAAAAATTATTGGAACCAGATGAATCGAGCTGCCTTTTATGGAAAAGATATCACACCTGCTTGAGAAGTTCTTTAAGATATACAAAGAGGAGACGATCTATTTTCTATGGATGGGGGCGTTATTCTTTCTCATCAGTCTAGATGGGATGTTTCTCGATAACTACGCCGATACCGTGTTTCTGAAACGTTACGGAGTCAAGTATCTTCCGAATATATTCATTATCAATGCCGTGCTGATCTTCGTGTTAATGAACTATTTGATGGTTTATCTGGAACGGTATTCCTCCTTACAGATATTGAAGGTGTTTATTATTGTTTTCGGAGGCATCACGGTCATCGGCCGGATCGCCGTCCATTACAAGATTTCTGCCGCTTACCCAGTGCTGTACATCCTGAATACCCAGTACGAAACCCTGTTGATGTTATTCTTCTGGAATATCGCCAATGAATTGTTTAATACCCGTCAATCAAAGCGGCTGTTTCCACTGATCACCGCGGCCGGGGTGCTGGGCAGGATCGTGGGCAACTTTTTCACCAAGCCGCTGCCCAAGTTGATCGGCATTGACAACATCCTTCTTCTTTACGTGGCGTTGTTACTGGTCGGACTCTTCATGTTAATCCGGTTCCAAAAACACATGCCCCCACCCTCCGGCCAGGTGACCAAAAAGAAAAGGAAGAAAGCCAGTATAGTTGGTGAGTTGAAAGAGATCGGCCCCTTGTGCCGGCGGTCCCGGCTGTTTCTCATTCTGGTCATCATTACCCTGCTGCCGAACATTGTCATTCCCATCTTTAACTATCAGTTTAACTTTGTGGTGGACAAATCGTTCCATTCAGAGGGTGGGTTGATGGCCTTTTTTGCCATCTTCCGAGGTTGTTTCAATATCATCACCTTTTTCCTGCTGCTGCTCACCGGGAGGTTTTATGCCTATTTCGGTCTCGGCTTGTCATTGATGTTCCATCCCTTCAACTATGCTCTGGTTTTTATCAGTCTCTTCTTTTTCTTTAATATATACAGCGCGATTTATGGCCGGATGAGCACCAACATCCTTCGGGCGACCTTAAACAATCCGGCCCGGAGTGTCTTGCTCAGTCTGTTTCCGTCCGATATCCGGCTTAAAGCCCGGCCCATTCTTCGGGGAACCATCGTCCGCATCGGGAGCGTCCTGGGCTCTTTATATTTGATCATCCTCAAGGGGATGGTCTCACCCGCTCACCTGGCTGTTTTCGGCTTCATTTGCTCGGCCGTTTGGCTTTTGACCAATATTTACATGAAAAAGCACTATGCTTCTATCCTGCTGGAAGTCCTTACGGAAAAACGAGTGGACCTCCAAGAGCTACCTGAAGCGGAGATGAAGCTCCTGCTCAAAGACAACACCTTTATCAAGGGTCTGCTTGACGGCTTGTCCAGAGAGACCGGTCCCGACTGCCTGTGGTATGCCGGACTCTTGCGGCAGGCGGAATACCCTGAGTTGAGTCGGATTATCCTGGCCATCTTACCGGCCAAGGAAGCAGCCGTGCAAAGAAACCTGCTGACCATGGCCACCGCCGTAGATGAGTCGGCCTTACCCAAAAGATTCGATGAATTACGGAATGAACTCGACCCCTCCGCCCAGCCCGACCTGATCCGGGCCATGGCCACCTGGGCCTCTCTCCCTGGAATGGGTGAGCGATTCTACCAACTGGCCCAGACCAGCCCGCCAGAACTGGCCGTGGAAGCCTGGGCCGGGGTGTACCGCCGGCCGGACCATCGGGAGCAAGCCTGGGAGGCCCTGAATGGTTTCTTATCAACCAGCGATGATGATCTGTTGGCCCAGGCCGCTCTGGCGGCCGGAAAAACCGGTGACTCCAGGTTTAAAGACCGGTTAGTCTATCTGGCCGGGCAAGCCGAAAATGACCAGGTCCGTGCCGCGGCCATCACTGGCTTAACCCATCTGGTCGATGGTAACTTTGAAGACATATTATTGGCCGGCTTAGGCGATACTTCAGCCCGGGTTCGTCTGGCCTCGATGCAGGGCCTGGAAATCAATTCCGATGTTCGGCTGCGGACATGTCTGAGGCAACTGGCCGACCCGGAAATCGAACTCCGGCAGGCCGCGATTGAGAAGGCACTGGAATCCGAGTTCGTCACCACCAACCGGTTGCTCCAAAACCTGGATACCCCCTTCCACGAGGTTAAAGAGGGGATATTAACCATTTTGGAAAGACAGAACGAGGGGAAAACTAATCTGGAGCAAGCCGACGACGATGAAATTGAGGCCGTGGGTTCCAGACAATCTACCAGTTTTGATCTCAATCAATACATCCAACGAGAGTTGAACACGGCCTATATCAACCTCATAGTCAAAAACAAGCTGGCCGGCTTTGATTCTCCCTGGGCCGCCTTGCTGACCAAAAAGATGGACGAGGCCAATTATGAGTCCATTTACACGATTATCAAGCTCTTGGAAATTCAACTGCAAGACGAGGACATGCGGGTGGTGCTCAAATCCATCCTGGAGGGAACCTCCTGGGACAGGTCCAATGCAGTGGAACTCTTGGAAAACAAATTGCACCCCTCGCTAAAGCGGGTGCTGGTGCCCTTAGTGGACGAGGTGCCCATGGTTGAACGCATGCGGGTGGCCTCCAAATACCTGAACCTGGCGGATTTCGTCAATAAAGATATTAAGGAGTTAGTTCAGATGCTGGGCCGGCGGCCGGATCCGGTGCTGAGAATGTGCTTACTTCAGTTCCTGGCCCATCATTTCCCAGGTCCCGATGTCGCTGAACTGGCCTTGTCCTTACAAAAGAGCCGTCATCGTCCGTTACAAGAAACCGCCACCCAGATCTACGGCCGGTTAACCGGCGCGGCACCTGCTTCAGATGGAGGAACCCCAATGCTGCCGATTATGGATAAGATACTTCTATTGAAAAAGGTAAAGATATTCTCTGGATTGAAAGTCAATGAGTTAGCTGCCATCGCCTCCGTAGTGACGGAAAAGGAATTTGAACCCGATGCCGTAGTGGTCAAAGAAGGTGAAGCCGGCACCACCCTTTACCTGATTACGGAAGGCAACGTCTCAGTGATTAAAAACATGGGGCAACCCAGTGAAGTGATTTTGGACAAATTAATCGAAAATGATTACTTTGGTGAAATGGCCTTGTTTGATTCCAAGCCGCGTTCAGCTTCCATCAAGACGCTCGGCCCGACCAAGATGCTGACCTTGAATAAATTGGAATTTGAAGAAATAGTCAAAGAATACGGCAAGATTGCCCTGGCCTTTTGCCAGGTTTTCGGGGAACGGCTGCGGAAACTGCATGACAAGATCAATGCCGTGGTAGCCTGACAGGCGATCAAAACATGGAAATATTTAACCACACCTTTACCTTTTCCACCACCGGGGATACTGACGTCCTGGATCTGACCCCAGAGGTATATCAAAAATTGGCCAAGTCCGGGATAACGTCCGGAATGGTCAATCTATTCGTCCCCGGCTCCACTGCAGCCTTAACCACCATCGAGTATGAATCCGGTGTGGTGGCTGATTTAAAGCAGGCCATCGACCGGATCGCCCCCCAAGATATCCCCTACCAGCACGACCGGCGGTGGGGGGATGGCAATGGATACGCCCACGTGCGAGCCGCCCTGCTCGGGCCGTCGCTACATATCCCGATAATTGACGGACGGATGATCCTGGGCACCTGGCAACAAATAGTCTTGCTCGATTTCGACAATCGGCCCCGCCGTCGCCAGGTCCTAATGCAAGTTATGGGGCAGTGACCTTCCAGTCGCCGCGCAGTTTCGACCTGTGCCGGTGCGCCTGATGGATCGCCTCAAATATATCTCATAATCTGTTTCGCTAATTAGCAAATTTGAATTCCAACCCCTCTTTTCAATCCATGACGTCATTCCTTTGTTTGTTTTCAGAGCCATGAACACGTATCGACCCAGGCTCGGGCCAATTCATATGATTTTTTTTCCTGCCACCCACACGAAACCATCCGCCTTTTCGCCCGCCTGGCTCGAACCACGAAGTCCAAGCCCCATTCTTGACGCATAGAGTTGTGGCTCATCATGCTGAATGCCTGAGGTAGAGGCTGGGAGGTTGTCAATAAAGTGAACACGACTGTCACATAAAGTGAACATGACCGTCACATAAAGTGAACGCCACGCGTAACCATAGTAGTCATATCAAGTTATATGAGATTATTCTTTCAGATGGTATGGCGATATGTTTATGAAAACTTGATAGGCATGATTATTGCATAACAATATGAATGCATGGCTCTCCAGAAGATCGTCAACCAGCAATGCTTTTAAACCTAGATGTTCCAGCAATTCTAATTTCGTATCCAGCCAACCATGTTGTCCCAGTTACCTGCGATGAGGCATTGCTCGTAGTGGAGCAGGCATCACTGCCTGCCCTCAGAAGACAGCAACCTGAATCTCGTGGGCGCGCAAGGATGCCTCCCGCACCATTACCTTTTCTTATAATCCTTATAAAATTACTAAAGTTGGTCCATCTGCCACAGTCCAGGTACATTTCCATCCGCACGGCATCAGGTAAGGCGCCGCAAAGCACTTCACCGTGAACTAACAGTTAGTTACAGGGAGGGCATGTTATGAGTCTAAAGGTTAAGTTCTTGATCATCTCTATGACCATTGTATTAGGATTCTGCGTCTTTGGAATTGTCGCCTGGAATACGCTGAATGTGACTAAAATCAACGGAGAATTATACGAGCGAATCGTGGGGGGCAAAGATCTCATCTCCGACATCCTCCCCCCTCCCGAATTCATCATCGAATCATACCTGGTCCTATTCCAGATGATGGAAGAAACCGACAGCGCCAAACTGAAGGAATTGGCCTCCAGAGGTAAGGCGCTAAAACAGGAATTCGAGGAACGACATGAGTTCTGGGCCAAGAATCTACCTCCGGGAACCCTGAAAGATGAAATGATCGCCAGGTCCTACCAGCCGGCCAGGCAGTTCTTCGAGGCCCGGGATAATGACTTTATCCCAGCCGTTCTCCAGGGTAATAAGGATAAGGCCCAAAAGGTTATGATTAATATTTTAAAGGCGCGCTACGAAGAGCATCGGGCGATTATTGATAACGTGGTCAAAATGGCTGATGCGGAACTCAAGGTGGACGAGGCCTCAGCCGCCCGGATCATCAAAACAAGGACCATTCTTTTATCCAGCTTGGGTATAGCGATAATCTGTTTCACCCTATTCATCGGCTGGTTCTATGTTGACCGGAATATCGTCAGACGCATCGTTCACTCCGTCGATGGTGTGACCAGGTCCGCAGAACAAGTGGCGTCGATGTCCGATCATGTAGCCAGCGCCAGCCAACAACTGGCTGGGGGGACCGCAGAGCAGGCCACATCTATCGAAGAAACCACATCTTCCTTGGAAGAGATGGCCGCGGTGATCAAACAAAACGCCCAAAACGCCCATCAGGCCAATCTGCTGATGGCCGACGCCGGGAAGGTTGTGGGGCAAGCAAATAATTCGATGAGCAGTTTGATCACCTCTATGGCCGAAATTTCGAAAGCTTCGGAAGAGACCCAAAAAATCATTAAATCCATCGACGAAATCGCCTTTCAGACAAATCTCTTGGCCTTGAATGCCGCAGTGGAAGCCGCCAGAGCCGGAGAAGCCGGAGCCGGATTTGCCGTGGTGGCCAATGAAGTCAGGAACCTGGCCATGAGGGCGGCTGATGCGGCCAGGAATACGGCCGGCCTTATCGAGGGAACGGTAAAAAAAGTGGGCGAAGGAGCCAACCTGGTCGGCAGGACCAGCGAAGATTTCCGGCAAGTAGCCACCGCGGTGACCAGGTCCGGCAATTTGGTAGGCGAGATCGCCGCGGCATCCCAACAACAGGCCCAGGGCATAGATCAGATCAACAAATCCGTATCTACGATGGACACCATAATTCAACAGAACGCATCCAGTGCAGAAGAGTCGGCTTCGGCAGCCGAGGAAATGAGCTATCAGGCCGGCCAGATGAAAGATATTATTGCCATCCTTAATGCTCTGGTTGGTATCGACGGCTGTGGCGGATCGAAGACATCCGAGATTCCGGTCGGATACACGGCGCCTTTAAAAACAAGTTGTAGCCCCAATCTTCGGCTGGTCCAGACAACGCGAACCAAGGGCAACCTGCCGGCCCCCAGCGCCAGACGGGCCAGGCTGGGATGACAAGTTAGCCTGATACCCCCAGCGCCATCAATTCGTTTTTGGCTTGCCAGTAAACAGGACCTGGAGTATAGTCAACTTGAATATATGGTTAGACCTGGAACGGGCCATGGGGCCTTCCGGTCTACACCTGAAACGGGTATGATTGGCCCTTTGCACGATTGTTACTGCTGGGTTTGGGGCCAAAAAGTGGCAATATCGCGTCTATCTGATTGGCCTAGCCGGCCGACTACGACTGGAGTGAATGTGGCAGGAAAGAGCATCCGAAAAGGAGGCAAACAAATTCAATTAGAATTTGAAAGCAACAAATTCATTGGCGCCCTGTATGGCGAGCACAACGCCAATGTGAAGCTCATAGAACGCACTTTAGGCATCAAGGCCGATGTCAAGGGCAATACCGTGATCCTACGCGGTGAGCAACCCGACCTGGAACTGGCCCGGCAGGTCTTGACCCAACTGTACGGACTGATCGAAGAAGGCTTTCCGATCTACCCCAGTGATGTGGATTACGGTCTCCGGATCATCAAAGGGAATAGGGACGCCCGGCTCAAAGACGTCTTTCAAGATGCCGTCTATATCTCCACCAAGAAGAGAGCTATCACGCCCAAAAGCCTGACCCAAAAGAAATACATCGAGGCGATCAGGAAACACGATATCGTCTTCGGTATCGGTCCGGCCGGGACGGGGAAAACCTACCTGGCCATGTCCATGGCGGTGGCTTCGTTGATGAAAAAGGAAGTCAACCGGATTGTCTTGACCAGACCGGCGGTGGAGGCCGGGGAACGGCTGGGGTTCTTGCCCGGTGATTTGGCCGAGAAAGTTAATCCCTACCTGAGACCACTCTATGATGCCCTCAATGATCTGCTGGATTTTGAGCAAACTACCCAGTTGATCACCCGGGGTGTTATTGAGGTGGCCCCCCTGGCCTTTATGCGGGGCCGGACCCTGAACGATGCCTTCATCATCTTAGACGAAGCCCAAAACACGACTTCAGAGCAGATGAAAATGTTTCTGACCCGGCTGGGCTATAGCTCTAAGGCGGTCATTACCGGTGATATCACTCAAATAGACCTGCCCAACGGCAAAGGTTCGGGACTGGTGGAAGCTAAAAGAATTCTATCAAACATCAGCGGGATAGAGTTCATCGCTTTTTCCCAGGAGGATGTCGTCCGGCACCAACTGGTCAGGGATATTATCTCGGCCTATGAACAGATGGAAAAGACCAAACCGGAAACGCACTGATCACCCGATGGTATCCACGGCGGCGAAACTGGGTTCGTGCAGCGGTAACAGGATTTCGGCCATTGACCTGATCATCAACAGCATGTCATAGGCCTCATAGACGTGGACGTGGGTTCCCGGAGGGATGACCTCCATTTCCATTCCGGTAATCGCGGACGGCGGATTGAAGTTCTCCATGATGCAACAAAATCCGGTAATTACCGCTTGACCGGCGGCCGTCTGGATGACCACGCTGCACCCCCCCTGAGTGTGGGCCGGGGTATGGATCATCTGAATTCCGGGAACGATCTCGATATCCCGGTTGATGGTCTTGATCTGGCCCCGCTCTTCCACCTCCAGGATAAATTCCTCATTATACCTAAAATCCAATGGATGGGGATTGTGGATATGGTCGATTTCCAGTTGGTGGACATAGATGGCGGCGTTGACGCAGCTCTCGTCGTTTTCGCAATGGTCGTTATGTAAATGGGTGTGGATAATTATGTCAATATCCTCTGGACGCAAGTTCCATTTGGCCAACCCCTCGTCAAAGGTGAAGATCTTGCCGCCGATGGCTTCTTCCCGAGCGGCCGACCGGACGGGGCTGTACTCACCGGTGTCCACCAAAATCTTCCCCGCGGGACCTTCCAGGTACCAGCTATAAATCGGAATGGTATATTGCTGTCCCTGGCCATGTTGGTAAGTCATCATGGACTTGTCAAATACCTTCGTGCCCAAGACAATCGGATGTATCTTATATAGACTCACGGTTATCTCCCCTGGCTCCTTTCTGGCTGGCGCCACAGGTTAATCGAACATTGATACATAGGGCTCCAGTTGATTCGAGGCGACCCTGGTGATGAGTTCCGCCGTTCCCGCGGTCAAGTCATATCCGGTCAGGTCGTCAAGTGACACCAACCCGGCTTCGAGGACATCTGAATCCGGTCTGAGGTTTCCGCCCAAGACCTGGCACAGGAAGTCCACCAGGACGTAATGATACTGGATCCGCCCGGCTTCATCAGGGAAAATCCGATCCAGGACAGAGACAATCCGGCCCGCTCGAACCTGCAATCCCACTTCTTCAGCTACTTCCCTCTGCACAGCTTCCTGGAGGGTCTCGCCGAGTTTCACTGCGCCTCCTGGGATACTCCACTTCAGATACCCTGGAGGCCGCCCACGCTTGATCAGCAGGACCGCCCCCCCAATAAAAATGACCGCGCCCACGCCCACAATGGGCCGCTCCGGGTAAATTCTGTTGTCGGTCTTACGTTGTTTGATCATCACAACCATAAAGCAAAATGAGGCAAAGGATGCCTGATGTTTCAGCCACGTGTTGATATGCCCACTTTGTCGCCCCGAAAAAAAATTTGACAACGACCACAAAAGGGGTAATCATTAATACAATGAGAATAAAATTTCGACAAATGTTTTATGGGGGTAGGTTACCATGAGACCAGATGACAGGTTATTCAACAAGGGAATGCCTGTGTCGTTGACTTTTCATAATCAGCGACAGTTGGCCGTTTTTTCCGGTCTGGTTGGCCATGACACCTTCGCCGTCAAAATGAGCCATCCTATCCCGGCCTCCGAGATTTCCGATCCGAACGAAAAATGGATCATTACCTTCATCCTCCAGGATGGTCTGGCCTACCGTTTTGAAACCCAGTTGAAGGATAAGCGGATAACCAGCCTGGTCTTTCCGCTCCCGGAACTTATGCCGGGACAACCCGTCCGGAGACACATCCGCTATGGTGTATCATATTGGACAGTGCTATACAATCCAAATGAAAATGGGACGGAAGGCCGGCTAGCCGAAATAGGAAATGGAACGGTGGTGGATCTGAGCCTAAGTGGCGCCAGGATCATGACAGATATGTCATCCCTCAGGATAAACCAACAGGTGGTTTTAAAAATCGATTTTTGGGATGACGATATTGATTTGGGTAATAAGACTGATGATTTGCTTTACCCGGTGTCCGCCGCGGTGCGCTATGTTGATCCGGCGCCGTACGGATGCAGGTACGTGGGTCTGGAGTTCCTTAAACAAGAACCCGCCTTTAGCCAAAGATTGAGACAACTTATCTACAAGTTTGA
>JADFXK010000099.1:11366-11839 GCA_015233625.1 Deltaproteobacteria bacterium
CCCACTAACAGCCAGCGCCACCAGTCGGGTCGGCATTCGAGCCGACCTGTCACTCCAGTCACCTCACTCCGTCCCCATGCCCCGAACAATACTCCAACAATAGGCCCGGCCTTCACCGCCGGGAACGTGGAGTCAAATGCCGGCTATTTATTTGGCCGGTATCTGGCGGGCTCATCAAAGTAGTCAAGTATCTGCGATCTGACTTTGAAAGTGGCCGAATGAATTGCGCCGGCCGGAATAAAGTAAGAATCGCCTTTTTTCAGGTTCTGCGTCTGCCCATCGATAGTCAAGTCCAACTCACCGTCGATGACAATACCCCATTGGGCCCCGTGGGAATGGGGCGGGATTTTGGCAGAGGGTAGAACATCAAAAAAAACCATCTGTTGATCACCGGCTTGGACAAGCTTCCCACTAACGCCAGCCACCGGCACGTCTATGTTAGGCAACTTTTCAATCATCTCTGGATACTTATA
>JADFXK010000009.1 GCA_015233625.1 Deltaproteobacteria bacterium
CCTGGGAGGTATGCTACAACGGGGGGTATGCCTGGACGGGTCGGTGGGCCGGAGGAACTTCTACCCCTTTGAGGCCTGGTCTATATCAATGATATTTGAATGGCCGGGAATGTAAGGTTTAGTCTTATAGGAAGCGATTCTGCTTATTTTTTTGGTTATCTCTCCCAGGCGGCGGGCTTGTTCTTCGATTATTTTTAAGGACGTGTATACCGGGTCGTCCGGACTCAAGGATTCCAAGGCCAATTGGGCGTGCCCCAGGATGGCCGTAAGTGGTTGGTTAACCTCGTGACAAGTGGCCCCGGCCATTTCTAATACTCCGGCTAGTTTCTCCTTACTGATTTTTTCCTCTTCCAGTTTTTTTCTTTCCGTAACATCCCGAACTAATCCTTGGACCGCGGGCTGATCCAGATAATCCACGGCTACGGCGTCCACTTCCACAAAAACAACCAGACCCTTGCTGGTAACTATTCTGGCCTCGAAATGGGCATGATTGATCCGGCCATGGAGCAGTTCCGAGATAAGGTAGGTCACCCGGTCCAGATCGTCGAGGTGGATTATTCGGCTATATTTTTTACCTAGGAGCGCGCCGCGGGGATACGCGAAGATTCTTTCGGCCTCTTGATTGAGATAATCGAACCGGCTATCAGTAATAATGAACACGCCGTCCAGGAGACTGTCAGCTAGGAGCCGGTATTGCTCTCTAAGGTCGGTCAGTTCCTTTTGGAGCAGGGCTATTTTCTGCTGCAGCGCCTGGAGATCGGGTTCCGGCTCGGAGGCCGGGTTTATGTCAGGGGGTTCATTCATTTACGGTTTTCTTGAGGTAAATTCAGGGAAGATTCTATTCCGGAAGGCCAGGATTCGGCACCGGACCACCATAAACATCAAGACTCCTTACCATGATTCTCGAATAATGTACATCGATTTTTGTCCCTGGATGAGGTTTGCCGATGTTTCGTCCGGCTCCATCCCGGCTTCGTCAGGGGGGCAAATACTCTGGTCTATTTGACCTGGGTACCATTTGACTCTTCTGCTATTTTGGGCTATATTATGCCTGGACTGCGTTATAACGGTTGGGTTGGTGGTCAAGAACGACATTTTGCTCATTACCGAAGCCGTCGCTTGATTTTGATGAGTGATTTGGTGATACTTCCTCCCTAATCGTCCCGCAACCTCCAAAATTTAAGTCTCTCTATGAAAGAGGACGAACTGATGGATAAGATATGCAACTTCTGTGGAAATAAGAACTTCAGGGATAAACTGGTTCAATATCTCTACCGGAGCGAGGGCCGATTTCTAGTGGTCAATAATGTCCCTTGTGAGGAGTGTGAGTACTGCGGCGAACAGTATTTCATGGCTGATGTTTTGCGGAAGATTGAAAAAGATTTTTGTGAAGTATATCATTGCAGCAAGAAAGCCAAATACGAAGTCAGCTTGCCGGTTGAAGATTTTGCTGAGTTGCAGTGAAAACAGGATGATGTCGGCTTTAAGACAAGGTTGTTAAGATTTTGATCCCGGATTTAAGGATAGGTCATGGGCCTGGGCACGAAAATAGAATGGACGGAAGCAACCTGGAACCCGGTCACCGGATGCACCAAGATTAGCGAGGGATGCGCCCATTGTTATGCGGAACGGATGTCTCACCGGCTAAGACTGATGGGCCAACCTAACTATGTTAATGGATTCGAACTGACGCTGCATCCGCATGTCCTCCCCATGCCGCTCAAGTGGCATAAGCCGAAGTCGATTTTTGTGAACTCCATGAGCGATCTCTTTCATCGGGATATTCCCTTAGATTTCATTAGCCGGACGTTCGAGGTCATGGTCCGGGCATCCTGGCATAGATTTCAAGTTCTAACCAAGAGGGCGGAACGGCTGGCCGAACTGGCCGGAACCTTGCCCTGGTCGGACAATATTTGGATGGGCGTGACAGTCGAGCACATATCCTGGGTATCCCGAATGGATTATCTTCGTAAAGTCCCGGCCGCCGTGCGGTTTCTATCCCTGGAGCCGCTGCTGGGACATTTACCTGACCTGGACCTGAAGGGGATAGATTGGGTCATTCTGGGCGGGGAAAGCGGACCCGGGGCCAGGCACATGGAAAAATCCTGGGTGATTGATATCCAACAGCAGTGCCGCCGGGCTAATGTGCCGTTCTTCTTTAAGCAGTGGGGAGGTACATCAAAGAAGAGGGCGGGACGCCTTCTCGACGGCCGGACCTTTGATGAAATGCCGGGAGAAACGAGGACCCTCCGAAAGGTATGCAAAGAGGCATGTCAACAATAAAAGAGTGAATGATCGAAGTGAGTCAGAGGCAGCCCGAAGACGCAACCTATGAGGAGTTCATGGCTGAGCTTGCTTTCGAGCGAATGGTCGATAGGAGTCTTCAAGACTCCAGAGCCGACCGGGTGATTACCAACGATGACATGCGGCGTAGGATTCGGGCATGGCAAAAATAATCTGGCCGAGTTTATGATTCGGAGAAAATCCTTTTATCGCCCATCAAGACGTGGTATCATCAGTGCAGTAGACGGCTATAACCAGAGACCGGGAGGGGCTTATGAAGGCGATGAAATTGTTTGTTGAAGATGAGCTTGAAGCGGTGATGGCGAATCCTCATGTCTCCGCGTTATCGAGAAGGCAACAAACGGGAATTGATAACGAAACGGATGACGAGGAATACCTGCAACGCGCTATAGCTAATAAAGATATTTTACTTCCTAGAATCTTAGAAGCCATAGACGACCTGGAAAAACCTGGTTTGCTCTAACAGAGAGACGGTGGTCATGCAGCTTGGGATGCCGTTGCTGAAAAGTCAGGTGAACTTTGTTTGCTTCGCTGTGATCTCTGTGGAACGGTAGGCCCAGTAGGTGCTTTGACTCCAAATCAACTTTACCTTTGCCCGAGTTGTTCTGATAAGTTAGCGCATAGGAAGGGCAAATTGGAGAAGAGCGTAGAGCGATTCTTACTCGGTGACACAATATAGCAGACTAATTGGAAATAAACATCATGCCAGATCCCGACAAAGTTATAGCCCATGTTAGGAGATTAAAATCAGTCTATGACGTAACGATTGAGAATATCGACGGTTTTTCTCGGAAGCTGGACCTAAACCTGGTGGTCCTCCGTCATTGCGTGGAGTGCTATTTGAAAGACCTGGACCGAATCAACACGTTTAATGAGATCGATCTGGGCCGGGACAAAATAATGGCCGCATGCACGATGAAATGGGTGGCTCAACTACGACCGATACAAATTAGGCCCGCCGTTCCTTCTCACGAGATTGACTCCAGGATATTATTCGCCAATGAAATTCTCGCCACGTATGCCGGCCTGAATTATCTTAAAGCCAATTTCGCGATCTTACCGAAGAGACTCGTTAACAATCTGGTCCACATTCTTCATTATAGCCGGACTCAAGGTGAACCATTGGCCCTCCTCCTTCATATTTTGGAAAAAAGTTTGGGTCAAAAAGGCCTTTGAAGAATCTGTGTCGACGCAGGAATTCGGCGGGTGGCACAGGGTTGAATATTGGGCGTCAATTAAGTAAGTTATTGCACCCTATGGAAACCGCCCCGCCATTTTTTTCTTACAAATTTGTCGAGGTTGCAGTATACTAGCCACCATGAACCAAGAAGATCTGACCAAACAAGGCTGGGCCCGGCAATTCATGACCAATGAACCGCGGTTGAGTGAGGCTGTGGCCGAATACGAAGACATAGGTTTCGAGGTCCGACTTGCCCCCGTTGACCTGACGGAAGAGGACGGGGTGTGCCAGTCCTGCCTCAACTGGGCCCCGGATGAATTTAAGGTAATCTACACCCGGCCGAGGAAAGATGACGACTAATTCTGAGACCACCACCACTGACGGAGAGCTGGTCAAGGCTTATGTGTTAAATGACCGGTTCCAGGCCGACCTGATCACCGATGCCCTAGATCAGGAGGATGTGCCCTACTATTTGCAGGAGTATCGAGACACCGCCTATGACGGGATCTTTGTTACTCAAAAAGGCTGGGGCGCCATCTGGGTGGATGAAGTCAATTTGCTTAAGGCCAGGGAAATCATTTTTGGACTGGTCAGGGCTTTTGAGGAGCAACCCTGACCGTGGTCGGGCCTGCCCCTCTTATACTCTGTGGCCGCTGCGGCTGGCTGTAACTCCGGCCGGGTTGATCTGTCCATGGATGATGGATTAAAGACATAATTCTTGAGAGAGACAATGGATATTTTTGACGAAGAAGATGAACTGAGACCAACCAATATGCCGAATCCCAAAGATTTAGAAAAAGAACTTTCCGAATATCTTTCCAAAAAATATGGGAACCAGGTTAAGGTGATCTCCCCCAAGATAGTCCCGCGGGTGGCCATGAGCAATATGGGCCAGGGACACGAAAAAAAGACCAGCGCCTTTGACAAAATCAATTTCAATATGAAGCCGGAAGAACTTAAGGCTTATTTGAAGCAGTATATCATTAAGCAAGATGATGCCTTAGATGTTCTGGCCACGAAGATCTGCACCCACTTCAACAAAATCAGATTCCTGAAGAAACTGAAGGCCGATGATGGTCCCGGCGGTGTTGGAGCCATCAAAAATAACATCATTCTGGTGGGACCGACCGGAGTCGGCAAAACCTATGCCATCAAGCTGATCGCCAACAAGCTCGGGGTGCCCTTTGTCAAGGGTGACGCCACGAAATACAGTGAAACCGGGTACGTTGGCGGCGATGTGGAAGACTTGATCCGAGACTTGGTCACGGAGGCCAATGACGACCTGGATCTGGCCCAGTATGGCATTGTCTACTTAGATGAAATCGATAAGATCGCCTCTTCCCGAAATCTGATTGGACATGATGTCTCCCGGCTGGGGGTCCAGCGGGCTTTGCTCAAGCCGATGGAAGAGACCGACATCAATCTCCGGGTGGCCCATGACCCTATCTCTCAACTACAGGCCATTGAGCAATACCGCAAAACCGGCAAGCGGGAGAAACGGGTGCTCAACACCAAGAATATCCTGTTTATCGTCAGCGGCGCCTTTAACGGCCTGGAACAGATTGTCCAGAAGCGGATTAATCAACAGCACATCGGGTTCGGCGCGGAAATCACGTCCAAAGACGGGGCCTACCGCCACCTGATCCATGTCCGGGCTGAAGATCTGATTGAATTTGGCTTTGAGTCGGAGTTTATCGGCCGGTTGCCGGTAACGGCGGTTTTTCAACTCCTGGGTGTCGATGATCTATACGCTATCTTGAAAAATTCCAACAGCCCCATTATGATGGGCAAGAAACGTGATTTCAAGTCATACGGCATCGACATCAAGTTTGAGGATGAAGCCCTACGGAAGGTGGCGCAAATCGCGGCCCAGGAGAAAACCGGGGCCCGGGCCCTGGTCAGCGCTCTGGAGCGAATCCTGATTAAATTCGAGAAAACCCTTCCTTCCACGGATATCAAGGCCTTTGTGGTTACGCCCGAGCTGGTCGCCCACCCGGATAGAGAACTGGAGCGGCTGTTGACTAGGGAACAGGATTTGAGT
Source organism: Deltaproteobacteria bacterium (assembly GCA_015233625.1). Lineage (GTDB taxonomy): Bacteria > Desulfobacterota > JADFXK01 > JADFXK01 > JADFXK01 > JADFXK01. The sequence continues at coordinate 5,526 of JADFXK010000009.1, forward strand.
GCCAGATACGAATGCCAGTCCGAACTGGAACGGGTAGATTTGTTGGCTGGGCTCATGAACAAAGAGGAAGAGTTTTTGGAGAATTACGGTCTCCAGCTTAATCCTGCCCGGGCCGGGATGATTATCGACCACTTTGTCAGCATCGGGATCGATATGTCCCAGGCTTTTGACCGGTTGTTTAATTATTATAACCAAATTAAAGATTACGAGCTGCATTTCCTGGAGCGCACCAGCCTCCGGATCACCTTTAGTTTGGAAGCCCAAGACGAGTTGGTCCGGATGGCCATGGAAAAATTCGCTGAGCCTATCGACATTATTGCCGATATGCCCATTGACCTGGAATATGCTCTCAAGATGCTGAGCGACAAGACCGGAATCAAATCCTTCGGCCTTAGCAAAATGGCCCTCACCGATCCAGAGAATTTTCTGGAAGAAACCTATAACAACTATTACTTATCACGATAACTATGATCGGCATATCTAAACTGTATTGCGGAACCGTAGAACCATCGGACACTTTGCGCTACGGCCGCCGCTCCTCCAGTCTCCCTTCCCATTTGCTGCAGTTCTCCGAAGACAAAAAGCCGGTTGTGGTCTGGAATGTGACCCAGCGCTGCAATCTGGCCTGTGTTCACTGCTACGCCAAGGCAGTCCGGCGGGAAGATGTTCAAAATGAATTGACCACGGCCGAAGGAAAACGCCTGCTGGATGATCTGGCAGACTTCGGGGCGCCGGTGGTCCTTTTCTCCGGCGGTGAGCCGCTGATTCGGCCGGACTTGATTGAACTTTGTGAATATGCAGTGGGGAAGGGGATGCGCGCCGTTATTTCCACCAACGGGACGCTGATCACCCCAGAGATCGCCATGCGGTTGAAAGATGTCGGCCTGTCCTATGTGGGCATCAGCCTCGATGGAATGGATCAGGTCAATGACAAGTTTCGGGGCGTGGCCGGAGCCTTTCAGGCGGCTATGGTCGGGATCAAAAACTGTCAGGCGGCCGGGATTAAGGTGGGTCTGCGATTCACCATCAACCGGATGAATGCCGATCAGGTCCCGGCGATTTTTGACTTGATTGAAGAACATGATATCCCCCGGGCATGTTTCTACCATCTGGTTTACGCCGGCCGGGGTAGTAACCTGATCGAAGAGGATTTGAGCCTGGCTGAAACGCGGCAGATGGTCGATCTAATCATTGACCGCACGGCCGACCTCTTTGCCCGAGGCAAGCCCAAGGAAATCTTGACGGTGGATAACCACGCCGACGGCCCTTATCTCTATCTCCGGATGGTTAAGGAAAATTCACCGCGAGCCGCCCAGGTCCTGGAATTGCTCCAGATGAATGAAGGCAACAGCTCCGGCCGGGGTATCGGGTGCGTCAGTTGGGATGGCCGCGTCTATGCCGACCAGTTCTGGCGGCACCACTCCTTCGGCAATGTCCGAGACCGGGCCTTTAGCCGCATCTGGGCCAATACGGACGGCGAGGAATTGATGACCCGGTTAAAGGACAAGAAACAATACGTCACCGGACGGTGTGCCTCATGCCGCTGGCTCAATGTTTGTGGCGGCAATTTCCGCGTCCGGGCCGAAGCCGTGGGCGACCTCTGGGCCCCCGACCCGGCCTGCTATTTGACCGATGAGGAGATTGGGAGTAAGTAGTTGCAAGTTGCGTGTTGCTTGTTACGAGTATTTGTCTCCTGATCTGCCGTTTCGAGGTTATTGTTGAAAGAAGCTGCACGCCTTGTTCCGCTTGCGATAGTGCTAGCAATTGACGGATAAAATTATGCCAAATACTAAACAACCAGTGTATGTGTTACGACCCGTTTGTCCGAGATGATGACTTGATTATAAAGGGCAAACTTGTAACCAGTAACGAGTAACAAGCAACGAGTAACTCGTAACCCGAACCAGGAGCTTCCATTATGCAATTTCCCGAATACCGACCCAGACGGTTGCGCCGGACCGAAACCTTGCGGCGGATGGTCAGAGAAACCTACCTGCACGTTAATGATCTCATCCTGCCGCTGTTCGTGGCGGCCGGCAAAGAAGTCAAGAACCCCATCAATTCCATGCCCGGCCATTTTCAGCTCTCGGTCAACCATATCGTCGAAGAGGCCAAGGAGGCTTTTGGCCTGGGTATTCCGGCCGTGTTGCTGTTTGGTATTCCGGAAAAAAAGGATGAGCGGGGGACCGGGGCCTACGATCCAAACGGGGTGGTCCAGCGGGCAGTTAAGTCGATCAAGAGCAAAGTTCCCGATTTGGTGGTTATTACCGACGTCTGCCTGTGTGAATACACCAGTCACGGGCACTGCGGGTTGATCAAGGATAACGACGTGGAAAACGACTCCACTCTGGAGTTGTTGGGCCGGATGGCCTTGAGCCACGCCCAGGCCGGGGCGGATATTGTGGCCCCATCGGACATGATGGACGGTCGGGTGGCGGAGATTCGGGACACCCTGGACGAGAACGGATTTGACCAGACCATCATTATGTCTTATGCCGCCAAGTATGCTTCCGGGTTCTACGGCCCGTTCCGGGAGGCCGCGGAATCCGCCCCTAAATTCGGGGATCGCCGGTCATACCAGATGGACCCGGCCAATGCCCTGGAAGCCGTCCGGGAAGTCACCCTAGACGTGGAGGAGGGGGCCGATATCATCATGGTCAAGCCGGCCTTGCCCTATCTGGATATTGTCCGGAGAGTCCGGGAAGAGTTCGATCTGCCCGTGGCGGCTTACAATGTCAGCGGTGAATTCGCCATGGTCAAGGCCGCAGCCGAAAAGGGCTGGATAGATGGTCCTCGGGTGATGATGGAATGCCTGACCTCCATCAAACGGGCCGGGGCGGATTTGATTCTAACCTACTTCGCCAAAGAAGCCGCCCACCTTCTGAATGAGGGGAAGGTCTAGTCTTCACCGCGGGGTACCACAACCTTCAATCACGGTTATTGAACATGATGAACAGAACTTCACATCACCCGGGCCATCCGGCGGGGAGACCCGGGGGGCACGGTCACAGCGACTGCGGGCCGCGAATGATCGCCTGGGAAGTCACCCGGCGGTGCAATCTGGCCTGCGTCCACTGCCGGGCTTCGGCTAAGGATATTCCGTACCAAAACGAGCTGTCCACGGCTGAATCCCGCGGCCTGATCGATGAAATGGTCAAGTCCGGGAACCCGGTGGTCATCCTGACGGGTGGCGAACCATTGTTGCGGGACGACATCTTTGAACTGGCCGCGTATGGGACGGAAAAGGGCCTGCGCATGGTCATGGCCCCCAATGGGACGCTGATCACCCCGGAACGGGCCAAAGACATGCTGAAGGCCGGCATCCATCGGATCAGTATCAGCCTGGACGGCGCGACCAGCGAGAGTCACGATAGCTTCCGGCAGGTGCCTGGGGCTTTTGACGGGGCGCTCCGAGGCATGGCCGAAGCCAAAGCAGCCGGAGTAGAGTTCCAGGTGAATACCACCGTCACGATGGAGAACTTGGCGGAGCTTCCGGCCATCCAGGACTTAGCCGTCAAGCTGGGAGCCGCGGCCCATCATGTGTTTATGCTGGTCCCCACCGGTCGGGCTAAGGACGTCAAGGTCTCCGGGATTTCCGCCGAAGAATATGAAAAAATACTCAACTGGCTATATGACCGCCGCCAGGTGGTGCCGATCCATATCAAGGTTACTTGCGGACCCCATTACTACCGGGTCATGCGGCAACGGGCGGCTCAGGACGGGGAACCGGTGGATATTAACACCTTCGGGTTGGATGCGGTGACGCGCGGCTGCTTAGGCGGGGTGGCTTTTTGCTTTATCTCCCATGTGGGCCGGGTCCAACCTTGCGGGTACCTGGATTTGACTTGCGGCGATGTCAGAGAGCAGCCATTCAGCCAGATCTGGCGCCAATCGGAGATATTTAACACCTTGCGGGATTACGGCCGACTGGAAGGTAAGTGTGGCCGCTGTGAATTCAAGCGGGTTTGTGGTGGCTGCCGGGCGCGAGCCCACGAGATGTCCGGCAACTATTTAGCCGAGGAGCCGCTGTGTGGGTATCAGCCTAAAACTGGTGGAGATCATGCCTGAAAATAATGAATTGAACCAAGAAATGGATCAAGTCGACCGGGATATCTTGAATCTGATCCAATCCGGCTTTCCCATTACCGCCCGTCCCTATCAGGCCTTGGGAGAGGAACTGGGGCTGCCGGAACAAGAGGTGATCGACCGGGTCAAACGGATGAAAGAATGCCGGATTATCCGCCGCATCGGGGCCAACTTCCAATCGTCGAAAATGGGTTTTACCTCCACCCTGTGCGCGGCCAAGGTCCCGGAAGAGGCGATGGACCAGTTCGTGGCCGTGGTTAACGCCTATCCTGGGGTGACGCACAACTATCGCCGGGACCATCAATACAATGTCTGGTTTACCTTCATCGCCGAGAGCATGGACCTGATTGACCAATACTTAGAAGAGATCAGGCAGAAAACCGGGGTCACCCAGATTTGCAACCTCCCGGCCAAGAAACTCTTTAAGATCAAGGTAGATTTTCCGGTCTAAAAGAGGAAAGAAAATCTGTCGCTTTTTTTGCAGTGAGTTGGTACAATATCAGTAGATTCTTTTTCATTTTCCGAACCTGACTACTGCAATTGACGGTGGAAAGATGGAACAAACCATACAAACTAAACAAATCTCAATTGATGTCCCCATCAATATGGATGAGTTGGGCTTGACCCAAGGACTCGTTCAAGAAGCTGTAGCTGCCATGTTATACCACATGGGGACTTTATCCTTGAAGCAAGCCCGGTTATTGATTGGCAAATCAAGGCGGGAATTTGAAGAAGATGTCTTGCCAAAATTTGGTTATACTACCATGAGAAACAATCCGGATAATCCAGCTATTGAGATTGATTTCGCCGAAAAGTCATGAGAGAAATAGTAAGCGATACCGGCGCATTGATTACTTTGGAAAAAATGCGGGATGGTTATGCTTTTATCCAAAAACTATATGCCAAAATTATCGTTCCGGTTCCAATATTAAATCAACGCGTAATGATCTGAAGTTTCGTTAGGAAACGGCTTAACCTGGTCTGTTGTTTCGTCAAACGCACACCTCGTTTATTGTGGAGGAGCAGCCATGGTGACATTGGATCGCATCACCCAACAACCTGATGTCATGGGAGGCAATGCTTGTATTCGCGGGATGCGGGTTACTGTGGGCATGATCGTGAGACAAATCGAGGCAGGCCATTCCATTGAAGAAGTATTGGTGGACTATCCCTATCTGGAGCGGGAAGACGTGCTCCAGGCCCTCCGCTATGCCGCCTGGCGCGTCGAAGAAATTGAAGATTATCTGGACGTTGAGGACGCTAAAAAAGCACTGGCGGAACCTGGGCGTGTATCTTTGGAAGAACTCAAGAACCAACTGGGCCTCTAATCCGTGCCTTATCATGTCTAATTTACAGCATCTGCCGCAGTAATCCATAATCCCCATCTCAATCCACGCCCTACCAAACGATGCATATAGACCCGTCGAACTCAAGCCACGGTATCAGAAATTCACGGCCTGTGCGCTGGCGAGGGCTTCCGCCTCTATGGCTGCCTCCGGCAACGTAATAGTGAAAACCGCTCCCCCAGATGGATGATTGTGGACCTTGATGGTCCCGCCATGGGCCTCCACAATACTATGAACGATGGCCAGGCCCAGTCCGGTACCTTTATCCCGAGTCGTGAAAAAGGGGTCGAAAAGCCGATCCAGGAATTCCGGGTTCACTCCCGGCCCGCTGTCTATGACTGTCATGGACACCAGTCCTGATTCGGGACCGGCAGAAGTAGCCACGGTGATTTGGCCGGCCGCAGCCACCGCCTGATGGGCATTCAGGAGCAGGTTCAACAGGACCTGGGTTAACTGGTCTTCATCAAAGGCGCAATACAGGATGTCCCGAGATAGCTCGGTAACCACCTTTATCCCTGGGTCAGGCTTCCATAAAACCAGTGTCTTCTCCACCAGGGAGTTAAGATCGCCATTTTTCAAGTTCGGCGGCTTGGGCTTGGCATAAGTCAGCAGATCGGTGATAGTTCGATTTAACCGGTCTATTTCTTTAATCATGATATCCAGATACTCGCCCTTGGGGGTGCCGTTGGGGAAGTCCTTTTTAAACAGTTGGGCGAATCCCTTGATGGAGCTTAAAGGGTTTCTGATTTCATGAGCTACCCCTGCGGCCAACCGACCCACCGCGGCTAATCGTTCAGATCGCCGAACCTTATTCTCCAATTCCCTAACCTGACGCAGATCCCTAAATAACCAGATGGTCCCCAGATCGGATCCAGCCGCATCGGCCAATCTGGTGGCGCTGACCGCGGCTGGGACGGCCAACCCCACAGAGTCTCGGCAAATTATCTCTTCTTCCAATACCCGCCCCTGGCCTTTCGTTTCCGTCACCAGTTCTCCGAACTTTGGCCCTAATAATTCACTCAAGGATACGTGGCGTTGCTCCTCAGGCAAACGAAACATGGCGGCCGCGGCTTCGTTAATGGTGACCACCTGACCCTTATCATCCAGCGCGACCAACCCGGTCGGCATACTTTTAACCACATTAGTAGTGTAAGTGGTCATATTCTTAAGCGTTTTTTCGACAAGATAGTAGTTCTGGATGACAAATAGAAAGAAGAAAGCGGCCGAACCCACCACGGCCAGTAACAGGGCCATGTACAGGACATGGTTCCGGTCCATATTCTGGGCCTGTCGAAGGGCCTCAGTCTTAAGCCCGACCAGGATAACCAGCTCACCGGTCAGGGCCGGCTCACCCGGTGGAGGACCAACTCCTGGAGGCGTCCTGCCCGGTTCCGAGACACACCATCCAGGGACCGCGCGCGGTCCGGCCTCATATCCGGGCTGACAGCCGGGCATACTGGGCATTTTTCCCATTGCTTCGCGGCCCATAACGGGTCGAAAGGGCTTGCCCACCACAAAAGTTGAGCCATCTTTAGTGAAGAATCTAACCGGCAGGGCGGAGTTAAAGACCTCCCTATGACTGACATGTGGGGGGAGGCGAATTGTCCGGTTGTGGTCTACGCTGGACGCAAACAACTGCCCTCTGGAATTGAAAATTCCGATAAAGTCCAGATCAAGCTCATAGGCCGTGGAGGTGATCAGTCGACTGACCATTTCCCGGTGCCACGGGGCGTAACGCATGCCGATTCTGGCCCCGGATTCGACGCTCTTGATGATGGCCAATCCTTCCCGTGACAGTGCTTCTTCCATCAGAGATTCGTCTTGGTGCAGGCGGCCGATAGAAAAAACGATCAGCAGGAGCAATAAGATGGCGACCGCGACCATGATGGACAGAGCGGGAATGAATAACTTTCCTGAACGTTTCAGAATCATTTTATCGGCTTCCGGGGTATCCCAGGGCAAAAAGTAAATAACATTGTTAACTCGAGTTCGACGAGTTTTGATTAACTATCAAAAACATATCCGCAGATTTCTCGGATGAACACAGATGGAAAAGACCCATAAACCTATTTTGGTCCGAATCTGCGCAAATCGGTCTAATCTGCGGATTGAATTATGGCTCTTGATCCAAATCGCTTAACGTATTCGTCGAACCGAGGTTAGTGTTACTAGTTTAAGACATGCCAAAAACATGCCAGGCTAAGCTGAACAAGGAGTAACTGGTGATTATGTTAAAGATGGGTTGAAATAGAGCGATAACATCCGGTTATCAGACCATAACCCGGATAATCCGGATTTACGGTCAACCGCGCTTCATCCATGGCCGGCTCTACATTTATCTCCAAGGTGCATAAATATTTTACGGTTAAGTGCCACAGGCCGGCAATGTGAGTACATTTTTTACACCCACAGTATCGGGCTCCTCGTCTGGAACATGATTTTCCGGCCACAAGTAATTCTCCAATTCCACCAGAAACCGGCCGCGAAAATCTTCCTTGACAAACCTGGTCAGGACCCCCTGATCCAGGGGCTCTCGCTGGCCGGCCGGGCCGACAGAGGAGGTCAGGTCTTGTGATCCAATCTTATCGGCGGTGTAGACCAGGGCCATGAGTTCGGCCAACGCTTCGGGGTCCAGATAGACGGTGTGGCCTCCGAGATTCTTATAAACTTTCAGGGCTTCCACCGTCTTGGACATGGTTCCGGGTTTAGGAGGGATGGGGTGGCGGGCGTCGCGAATGGAAAAGGCGTGATCGGTTATCCCCTCCCGGAGACGGTTGGTCAACATCTTAAATGACGCCTGGATAGGGCGCCAGTTGACCGCAGTCTCAACTAAGAAGTCCGCGTATTGATCACCTGGGTGTCCTGGAACGATGAACTTAATCCGTAGATCCACCGGGCCCAGGTCAGTCGGTTCTTCCACCAGATAAATGGCGCCGGCGTCCTGCAAGCTGAAGTAGAGCTTTAGTCCGGCTACCACCGGCTCCTTGGGCAGAGGGTCCGTCAAACCCGCGGCCAGCAGTTGGTCCTTCTCCGCTTGGAATGAACTTCGCAACACCTCCAACGGATCGGCCGGTTGAAAGGTCGGTGTCTGGATGACCGGCCGAGCGGAGATCATCAGGCGGTTGGCGATGGTGATCACTTCTCTAGGGCTGAGGGACCGGTGGCCTATGGCCTCTTCCAGAGCCTGGCGCTCAAGGGGATAGAAGTCATCGGCTCCGGCCGGCCGGGCGCCCTGGAAAGCCCAGTCCAGGCGGCGGCGGACAATGTCCAGGGCCTGGTCCAGGTTGCAGCCCTGCAGAACGTACACATTCGATTTTAACCGTTCCAATGGTGCCCGGTCCAGCCAGGCCGTGAAGACGTTGTTCCAGGTATCGGGCCGGACAAATCCGACCGGCAGAATGTTCTCGGTTTGATTGACCAGATCATTGATCAGGAGGCCAAATCCCTTGACCAGCTTGTCCGTATCCAGGTTTTCCAATTGGTCGAAGCAAAGAATCAGGGGCCGGTACCAGGCGAGTAATCGGCTGATAGTCTTGAGTATCTCCCCGGCTCGAGCTTCCTGGGCTTCTGCGGTCAGGTCACCATCGCGGATGGTCAGGCCCAGTATCCGGCAATGATTATCATCCGGAATCTCGCCGCTGAGCCACATCCGGCCGGCGGTACTCTTGGGCTTGTCCACTAAATAGAGAATAGATCTTAAGGTCAGGTGAGAAATTCTATTGTCCAGCAACTGGCGGCGGGTGATGAACTCTTCCGTTTCATCCAACAGCCCGGCCCACTGACCGGTGACGTCCGGCAGCTTGAGCAGAATCAAGGGGTTTCCGGCGGCTTCGGCGAGGAGTCTGGTCACTGCTTGGCCAGGGCGCCGTCCTTTGACGTAATCCTCGAACGCGGTTTTGATGATCTGGGCGGCCATCAGGTGAAAATGCGTTACGCCGGCCGCTTCGGGATAGCCGGACACCGGGCCGGTCAGGGCTTTGGTCACCGTGGCCAACAGCGTGGAATACATCCGATGGTGATCCTTCATCGGATGGACATAGGCGAATACGAAGTTCCGGTCTTGTTCGGAGATGAGACGACGGATGAGATGAGTTTTCCCAAATCCGGCTTCGCCCAAGACCAGGGCGGCCATGACCGGGGTCCGGCCGATCTGATGCAGCAGGTTGACCAGGTGCGAAGACACCTTCTCATTAACGGCTCGGACATCCGGGAGATGGGCTTCCCGCCGGGGATCTCCGACGGCATTGGTGGCAAAGGGATTGAAAGGCAACCCGGTGTCCTGAGGCGTCATTCCTCCCTCCAGAGGACCTGCAGATAAAGATCGTTACCTTTTCGGATAGAGTCTTCTTTTTGGTCTGAGGTATAGTTTTGGGGATCACCGCTCAGCAGGTCAATGACTGGGTTATCCCTTTCATTCAGGCTGACCAGGGCGCGGTCAAACTTGTCCCGAGGCCAGCCAAGCTCGCGGCGTAAAATGTAGATGGGCACGAACCCGAAATACTCCGCGGCGGAATTTTGATATGCGGCCCGTAGATCTTGATCTTCACACTGGGTGTTTGCTTTAGAGGCCGCCTTGGAGGAGACCAGGGGAAACGCCTTGAGTCCCGAGTCCAGATCCCAGACCCGGGGTGCCTTGAGTCGACCGTGGGGCGGCTCGACAAAGACCAGACCGCGGGCCCACAGCGCATAGATCACATCTTTGATGGCCAGGACACCGGCCTCTTCGGCCACAAGATGCATGGTTCGGGCCAGGGCCCGGGTCCACTTTTTACCACATTTTTGGCCCACCTGGGCGTAGGTCAGGCCCTGGGCGCAGGCGGCTTTTTGCAGTTTCGTCAATAAATAAGGTTCTAGTTGATCTTCGGGCAGGATGTCTTTGGGCATGGTTACCTCATTGACTTGAGCTGGTCACGGTCCTCAAGATGTTCAAAAAATGATTTCGGCACGACCCCGATGACGCGTTCCTTTAGATCTCGGGCCTTGGCCAAATCAAGATTTATGCCATGGGAGGCCAGGGCCCCTTTGATGCGACCTTCCATTTTTTCTAACCGCCAGGCAGTGGAAAAGTAGGCTCCCTGAAAGATGGACTCGAAGTGCCGAGGGTCCCAAAGGCTGTTCGACATGCGCAATCTCATAGAATTACGTGGGAAAAAGACATGAACGTTGACATTTGGGTATTGCCGGGTCAACTCTCGGCCGGTCAGGAATAACCGCGTGAAATTGAGGGTCTTGACGGCCTGAAGTCCTTGGAAGAGGACCCCTTTGCTCCGATTGAATCCGGGTGTCTTGGAATAAAAGGGGATGAACGGTTCCAACACCAGGACCAGCTTGGCGTCTTCGCTGATGGCTTTGCCGACATTGGTGGATCTGGTGATCAGGCCGTCTTCGTAAAAGCGTTGGCCGATTTGGACGCTTTCCCAAAAAGGGGGGAGGGCGATGGCGGCTTGAATCGCCTGAGAGATAGGCACTTGATCATGATTGGTGTCCCCGAAGTGGATGTGGCCTCGAGAATCCTGGTCACTGGCGCCGATGAATAGTTTTCTTTTCAATCGGCGGAAATCGTTGGTATGACCGTTGGTGGTAAACAGCTCTCTAATAATTCGCTCAATGGTCCGGCCGTTCAAAATGGGACTGAGCAAATCAAGGGGATTAAACAGAGCGTTTCGGAATTCCATTCCGTCCTTGCCCCTAAGTGCGGCCAAGAGGTTGACCAGACTCCGCTCGGCCAGGTTGAAACCCTTGGAGATGTATCCCGTCAGGTTCAGATAAGAGGGCTTGAAAAAACCGAATAAATCCCTCAGCCCCAGGGGACTCCTGGTCCGGAACAAATCTATGATGGCATCAATAGTAAACCCATTGGCCAGGAAACCGGTCACCAGGGCCCCGGATGAATTCCCCAGGTACATGTCGAAGTCATTGATCGAGAAGTTGGTAAAGCAATCCTCTAAACATTTGAGCACACCCAGTTCGTAATAGATCCCGGAAAAACCGCCACCGCCACAGGTCAGGGCTTTTTTGCCCCGCCGGGGTGAGGATAAGACTTTTTGAATCTCGGCGATGAACTCTTCGGCAAAGTTATGGTCTCCTCCGCATTGGGCCAGTTCTCCTTCCCAATCCGGATTTCTGTCTGTGAAACAGCCGCCAATGTTTAATTGACCGGCGAAGAATATCTGGCGATGAACCAGTCCGGCCTCGGGACAGCCCAGAAACATGATGATCCGGCTGAAGTTGTACCGGTAATCCGGGTCCCGCTCTTTGTCGAGATACTCCAGCAGATCTCGTCCGGCCTGCCAGACTTCCCGGCAGCGGCGGTCATCTGAACATCTCAAGTCTATAATGAGGAAATTGAAGTATTCCCGAGCCAGCAGATTGATGGCCTCATCAGGGAGGCTCACAGGATGAAAGATCAAATCCAACTCACCGACGGAGACCACCTGGTGTCCCATCCGCTGTTTGACCGCCGCGGCCGGCACCCTGGCGGCTTTGGCCAGGAAGTCATCCAGATTTGTGGCCACCGGAGAAAGGTACAGGATGTTTTTGGGTTTTACTTGAACGAGAGTTTCTTTCAATGCCGATGACCTATTATGTTAGCCTCAGCAGATGCCAAGGACCGGAATCAAGAGCCCAACACAGGGCAGCCTGGTTAAACTGCAGTAGCATAGCATTGAGCATTTTTTGTGGCAAGGAAAAATGCCGCCGGCGATTTTTCTCCCGGTGATTCCAATTGACTTGAGCAGAGAATATGATATAACTTGGTTAATATGGATACAAAGACGTACGCAACGTACCTCTGGCGGCTATCCGTCATGGGACGAGGAACAAAAAAACCGCTACCTGGAATAAATACCCCCATCAACACAAAACAGCCGTCTTCTCTATACATAGAGCCGTTCTTTTTACCGTTGGTCCAGTCCGCCCGTTGTCTATTTCAACATGAACAATCCGCCGCTTTTGGGATTGTGAGCAAGCGATCATAACCATTCCGGCCAAATCTTACAAGAATTCCATCCCTGGTCATGGCACCCGACGTCTCAAACGCAGGGGTCGCGGAAGAAATTACTTAAGGTTCGACGGCCTGGCGTGTTTTTTGCCGCTTGCCCAACTACCGAGGTTTTATAAGATATTTGCCCAGGTAAATACATCTGGTCAAAGTTACTTTGATTTCAAGGCATCGATGCCTTCATTTGAGAGGTCCTGAGAATGGCAACGAAAAGGGAAACCAGTAAGCCGGGGCGGAAGAGCGAAAAGACAAAGAATGCAATGCCATCTTCGGACCTGTCACCAGCTCCCATTGAGTCCGAAGCCGTCATAGACGCGGCGTCTCCGGTTGCGTCCAGGGCAGAAGACGTTGAACCAATTGAAGCCAGGAAGTTTCCCATAGTCGGCATTGGAGCCTCAGCGGGCGGACTGGAAGCATTGGAGAGGTTTTTCCGGGCTGCGCCGCCCGGCAGTGATATGGCCTTTGTCGTGATCGTTCATCTTGACCGTCATCACGTTAGTTTGCTTCCGCAATTATTACAAAACTATACATCAATGAAGGTCTTAACCGTAGAAGATGGAATGGCGATATTACCCAATCAGATCTATGTGGCCCCGTCAAACAAAGACATGATTATAATGAAGGGTGTTTTGCATTTATTAGAGATTGCCGATTCCGCCGGCCTAAGGTTACCTATAGACGACTTTTTCCAGTCTCTGGCCCTAGACCAAGGCGAAGACGCCTGCTGTATCATCTTGTCGGGAACCGGATCGGACGGATCCTCCGGGTTGAAGGTTATTAAGTCCGAAGGCGGCCTGGTATTGGTCCAGGATGAGGATTCCGCCAAATACAACGGTATGCCGCGCAGTGCCATATCTACCGGGATGGTTGACTTTGTCCTGCCTCCTGATGAAATGCCCGAGCGGTTGATCAAATACCGACAGACCACCGTTCGGCTGGGGAGAGTGAAAACAACCGTCCCTGAGCCAAAGGTCTTAGACGACTTGCCGAAAATATTCGCCCTCGTCAGGGCCAGAACGGGTCATGATTTTTCCTCATATAAATTAGGGGCCATCCTCAGGCGGATAAAGCGGCGAATGGGCTTAAATCAGATTGAACAGATTGGCCATTATGTGAGTTTCCTCCGTCAAAATCCAGGAGAGGTAGATACATTATTTAGGGATATCCTAATTGGTGTAACAAGTTTCTTTCGGGACAAAGAAGCCTTTCAGGTATTAAGGGACAAACTGTTACCCCAAGTACTGGCCGGCTTAAGCCCGCCCCAAACCTTTCGAGCCTGGGTGGTCGGATGTTCCACTGGTGAAGAAGCCTATTCTATCGCCATAACCATCCGAGAATGCCTGAATGCCATGAACAAGGAAATAAATTTTCAGGTTTTCGCGACGGATATAGATAATTTCGCCATCGCCAAAGCGCGTGAAGGCTCCTTCCCACTTAGTATATCGGCTGAAGTCAGTCCTGAGATTTTGAATAGATATTTTATCAAAGAGAATTCGTCATATCTGATAAAAAAGGAAATCCGTGAGTCAATGGTTTTCGCAGTGCAAGATGTCCTTAAAGACGCCCCATTTTCCAGACTTGACCTGCTTAGTTGCCGAAATTTACTAATTTACATGGAGAATGATCTCCAGAAGAAACTCTTTCCGTTGTTTCATTATGTTATCAAGGAGGGGGGGATTCTTTTACTGGGTCCCTCGGAGAGTATCGGATCATATTCTGATCTTTTTACAATAAGTGACAAGAAATGGCGGATTTACAAAAGACAGCCGCAGGCGCGTTCTTCGCGGACCATCTTTGATTTCCCAGTTGGTGTAAAGACTGAACCAGTCGGTTTCTCCAGCCCAGGATTACCTGTTAGAAACAAAAAAGTAGATCTCATCAGAAAGGCCCAGGAAATAGTATTGGAGAGGTTCTCGCCGACGTGCATTCTGATCGATGCCAAAGGAGAAATTCAACACATTCAAGGAAAAACCGGGAAGTATCTTGAACATAGTTCAGGTTTGCCTGGGCTAAATTTGTTGAGCCTGGCCCGGGAGGGTTTGCGGCCAGATCTCGATTCCGCCATCCGCAAGGCTGCGATGACCAAAGGAACCATCGTTGTTGAAGGCTTACGAGTCAAGACAAACGGTGATGTCCAGCCGATCAAATTGACGGTTATGCCTATCCGCGACATTCAAGAATTGGCGGACATGACCATGGTTGTTTTTCAAGATGTGGCCCTGCCGGAGGAGGAGTCGAAAACAAGGATCATTAAGGGAGCCGCCAAGGAACTCAGCCAACGGTTAGCCGCGCTTGATCTGGAGCTGCGTGAGGTTAGGGAAAACCACCAGATCGTCGTCGAAGAACTGGAGACCTCCAACGAAGAACTTAAATCATTGTACGAGGAGATGCAGTCAAGTAATGAAGAATTGCAGAGCGCCAACGAAGAATTGGGGGCTTCAAGAGAAGAACAACAGTCTATGAATGAGGAACTGCAAACGGTCAACGCGGAACTTCAAAGTAAAGTTGATGAACTTTCCCAGGTCCATAATTACCTCAAAAATACCCTTAACAGTACTGATATTGCAACTATTTTCCTGGACACATCGCTCCTGGTCAGACGATTTACCCCCCATGCGAGTAAAATAGCCAACTTGATTGACACAGACGTGCGACGCCCCATCGGCCACATAGCCACCAACCTGGAATACTCGGATTTGGTAAAAGACGCTAAAATGGTGCTTGACACGCTGATTCCTAAAGAAACGGAAGTTCGAACCTCTGACGGACACTGGTATTTGATGCGGATTCTACCTTACCGCACCACAGAGAATCAAATAGACGGCGTGGTGATAACCTTTTTTGATGTAACCGAATCAAAGCTGGCCAATGAACAAGTTAAAATAGCCAAGGAATTAGCTTACAGTATCGTAGATATGGTTAGGGATTCTTTGCTGGTTCTGGACAGCGACCTGAAAGTAATCAGGGCCAATCGGACTTTTTTTAATACCTTCAAGGTGACCGCCGAAGAGACTCACGGACGAACGATCTACGACCTGGGCAACGGGCAATGGAACATTCCTAAGCTGAGAGATCTTCTGGGTAAAGGTAGCTCTGAAAACGCCTCGTTTGGCTCTTTCGAAATTGAACATCAGTTCCCTGATATTGGACGAAAGAGGCTGCGGCTTTTGACCCGCTCCATTCAACAGGTGAGCAGCCAAAGTGCGATGATCCTGCTGGCCATAGAAGATGTTACCGATAACAAGACCTCATAAGAACAATGAGCGTCTGTTACTCGTCGCTTGTTACTGGTCACGCCTCGCTGAAGACAACCAGCAACAAGCAACGAGTGACCAGCAACTCAAACCATATCCGGCGATCTCCGGTAAGGACTGTATCCATGAAGGAACCTAAAGACAAATCACCTAAGTTTGATGAGCTCCGCCGACAGGCTGAAGAATTGTTAAAGATCTGCCCGAAATATCCACCTGGATATCTTGAAGCCGACATCCCCAGCTTGATTGAAGAATTGGAAGTTCACCAAACCGAACTTGAAATTCAGAACCAAGAACTTCGCCGTGCTCAATTGGAACTGGAAGAGTCGAAAAACAAATATTTTCACCTATACGACCTGGCGCCGGTCGGGTATCTCACTCTCGATCAAAACAGCGTGATTTCTGAGGCGAATCTTAGCTGCGCCGAGATGTTCGGCCTGGCCAGACGATACTTGATCGGCAGTCCCCTGTACCTCCTGGCGGACCCGGAATTTAAGGACATTCTTTTTCGCCACTTAAAGAAGTCCCGTGAATCAACCTCAAAATTAACCTGTGAACTAAAACTTTCCAAGAATCAAGGTGCGGCTTTATGGGTCCAAATGGAAAGTCTGGCTGATCATGACGAGGACGGGCGTTTTATCTCTTTCCGGATTATTTTGGTCGACGTTACTGAGCGCAAGCAGATAGAACAGGATCTACAACAAAAAGAAAAGGATCTGACGCTGGCCAAGAATGCCGCTGAAGCCGCCAACCGGGCCAAGAGCACCTTCCTATCCAATATGAGCCACGAAATCCGCACTCCGCTGAACGGTATTGTCGCCTGTGTTGATCTATTGAAATCTACCCCGATTACTCCCGAACAGAGTAGTTACCTGGATATGATGGGAATAAGCGCCGACTCTCTGTTAAATATAGTCACCGACGTACTGGACCTGTCTCAAATCGAGGCCGGTAAGATTAACTTCGAAAAGGGAAACTTCGACATTCAGGAGTTGATTCATAAAGTGTGCCTGGCCCTTCGTCCTGCTGCTGATGCCAAATCTATCCAACTAACCTATTCAGTTTCGAGCCAGGTGCCGGCGCTAGTCTATGGGGATCCAAACCACTTGAGCCAGATTCTGAATAATCTTATTGGGAATGCCATTAAGTTTACCCGAACGGGCGCCGTAGACGTTCATATTGAATCCCTGGCCAATGATAAAGACAAATACCAGTTTCACATCAGGGTCAGAGACACGGGGATCGGCATCCCGATGGACAAGATTTATTCCATATTTGACCCATTTGAACAGGCAGATTCGTCTATGACCAAGGAATATGGCGGGACTGGTTTAGGATTGGCCATTTCCAAGCACCTGGCCGAAACTATGGGTGGCGAGATCTGGGCAGAAAACAACTCTCCGCATCCTGGAAGCACTTTTCACGTTATGTTTTGGATGGAACGAGGGACACGACCAGAAGACATACTTGAGCCCGAAAACTCCATTGTCGGTCCCCTTCTGAATATGGCCGGAAGGAAAGGTTGGAACATCCTTCTCGTTGAGGACAACGATATAAATCAACTGGTCGCAAAAAGCATTTTGGAAAAACTTGGGCATCGAGTAGAAATAGCTGAAAATGGAAAAAGGGCCGTAGACAAATTTATGGCCGCAAAATATGATTTGATTTTTATGGATGTTCAATTACCCATCATGAATGGGCTGGAAGCTGCTGCGCTCATTCGGGAAAAGGAAAGAGGGACTGAGCGGCATACCCCGATTATCGCTTTGACCGCTTATGCCACAGGAGAAGATCGATTGCGGTGTTTATCTGCGGGGATGGATGGCTATCTCTCAAAACCGATCAATTCGCATAAACTTAACAAGCTCCTTAAATCCTTTGCCAATGGGACACCTCTCCCTCTCGAGGATCAGCCCCAACGCCTAGTTCCTGATCAAATCATGGATAGGGAAGACTTTATCGCCCGTTGCCTGGGCGACAAAGAACTGATAAATGGAGTATTCAATATTTTTGTGAAGAACCATCGCGAATATCTTTCTAATATTCAGGCGGCCATAAATAGTCACAACGCTCAAGACTTGATGTTTTCAGCGCACAAATTCAAGGGGGTGTTGTTGATGCTCTCGGCGACCAGGCCCTTTAGGTTAGCCTCAATGCTTGAGGAAATGGGCAAGATAGGTGATTTAAACAAGATAGAAGAGGTATACGGAAGGCTTGTAAGAGAAACCGAACTACTTAAAGCCGCTTTGGGCGAACTGGTTAGTACGTATTAGAGCGAGAAAACATTAAGTTGTATCTAATAAGATGAAATATGACGATAAACAAGATAAGCCACAATGAGGAAACCGGTCGATCTTACTCTCTATTCAATTTCAAGGAATTCACCCGATGTTGAATTCTCCCAAAATCACCATCCTGAATGTGGATGATAACGAAATCATCCGTTATCTGGTCACAGAAATACTCCATCGTGAAGGATTTGAGGTAATGGAGGCAGCCACCGGGAATGAGGCCCTCCGACTGGCGGCAATGATCCCCGACCTGATTATCCTCGACGTGCATCTGCCGGATATGAGCGGATTTGAGGTCTGTAGGCGGATAAGGGCAAATCCTGCCACCGCGGCCATCCCGATCCTTCACCTATCTGCCACGGCTGTCGATGATGAGTCCAGGGTAACTGGTCTGGATAGTGGCGCAGATGGCTATTTGACGCATCCAGTGCCAAATTCTGTGTTAACCGCCTTCGTTAGATCCTTGATTAGAATGCGGCAAAAAGATAAGGAATTGCTTGCCGCGGCCAGACAATGGCAAGTTACCTTTGATGCCGTGAGCGATCTGATCTGGTTGATGGACGCTGAACAGAGGATACTTCAATGCAATAAATCCACGATCAGGTTTCTCGGCAAACCGTCTACGGAAATCATTGGGCGTCCGTGTTATGAGGTTATCCACAATTTATCAGAACCGATTGCGGGATGCCCTTCCAGGTGCGTCAAAGATACTCGATGTCGAGAAGAACAAGTTCTGTCGGAAAACAACAAATGGTTCAATATCGCCGTTGATCCCATTAGGGACCAGAACGGGAATCTCGTTGGATTTGTCCATATTATGTCGGACATCACCGATCGCAAGCGAATGGAAGAGGACCGGAAACGGACAGAACAACAGCTTCGACAAGCCCAGAAAATGGAGGCCATAGGAACCCTGGCTGGTGGCATTGCTCACGATTTCAACAATATATTAGGAGCCATGTTGGGTTACACCCAGTTGGCGGCGCTTGATGCTCCTCCCGGAAGTCAACTATCCGGCTTTTTAGGGGAGGTCCTGAAGTCCGGTCGTCGGGCTAAAGATTTGGTTAAACAAATCCTCACCTTCAGTCGGCAGTCGGAACAGGTGAAACAACCTATTCTCATTGGGCCGATCATCAAAGAGGCGGCAAAACTGCTTAGGGCATCCTTGCCTGCTACCATTGAGATTCGTCAAAATATAGCTGATCAGGTTGGACCAATTCTGGGCGACCCCACTCAAATCCATCAAGTGCTTATGAATCTATGCACAAACGCCTCGCAGGCCATGGGCGATAAAGGCGGAGTCTTAAGTATAAGTTTGGAAGAAGTCATGGTTACGTTGGAACAATCCTCTTCCGACTTCGGCCTGGATGACGGCCGATACGTCCGCCTCAGAATAAGCGACACCGGCCCAGGGATTGACCGTAAAATCCAGGACAGAATATTTGAACCATATTTTACCACCAAAGGGATTGGTGAAGGAACCGGCCTGGGGTTGGCCACCGTTCACGGCATTGTCGAAACCCATCGGGGCGTGATAAAACTCTATTCTGAACCGGGCCAGGGGACAACCTTCAGTATCTACTTGCCCAGGCATTCCATTGACACCGGCCAAGTCGTAACTATACAAGAATCATTGGAATCAGGCTCTGAAAAAATTCTTCTAATAGACGACGAAGTATCTCTGGTGGAAATGGGCTCTCGGATGTTGCAGCGTTTAGGATATCAGGTGACCAGAAGAACAAGCAGTTTAGAGGCCCTGGAGCTTTTCCGGTCCCAGCCTGACAGGTTTGACCTGGTGATTACGGACCAGACCATGCCCCAGATGACAGGCCTGGATCTGGCCAAAGAATTATTAAAAATTAGGCCGGAAATTCCAATCATCCTGTGCACTGGTTTTAGCTCTTCTGTCACCCCGGAAACGATCCAGGCTATCGGTATCCGGGGTCTGATTATGAAACCCATGTTAATGGAGGAGATATCTAAAACCATCAGGACGATCATGGAAAACAAGGACCGTTAGGCGGTCGGTACTGTCAGAAGACCAGAGGCGCTTCCTGGACAGGCATTAGCTTACTGGATCATCCGGGTATTCTGGGTGTGGGGATGCGGGAAACGGCGTCCATGGTCAGGTCGTGGCGACATCCGGCCTGGAGATAGACCGTGCCGACCGCGGCAATCATAGCTCCGTTATCGGTACAGAGGATAGGGGGTGAGAGATAGAGCCTTACTCCACAGTGATTAGCCTGGTCTTGGAATCTGGCCCGCAAACAGCGGTTAGCCGCGACTCCTCCGGATATGACCACCCGGTTGACTTTAGTCAATTGAGCCGCCGTCAAAGTCTTAGCCACCAGGACATCCACCACCGCTTCCTGAAACGACGCCACCACATCTGCTAGCGAGACATCCTTAAACTCAGGTGAACCGACAAACCGGACCACAGACGTCTTAAGCCCGCTGAAACTAAAGTCTGGATTATTCCCGTCCATCAATGATCGGGGGAAGCGGATGGCCTGGGGGTTACCCCGCTCAGCCAGGCGGTCGATGACCACGCCGCCGGGATAACCCAGCCCCAACAACTTGGCCACCTTATCAAAGGCTTCGCCGGCCGCGTCGTCCCTGGTCTGGCCATAGAGAAAGAACCGGCCGGGGGCCTCGACTAAGAAAATACTGGTATGCCCGCCGGATACGACCAGGGCCAGGTAGGGGTAATCCGGCGGGTCAGCAGTCAGAAATTGGGCCGAAAAATGACCTTCCAGGTGATTGACGCCGATCAGGGGTAACTCCCGGGCATAGGCCAGGGACTTGGCGGCCATCAACCCGATTAGGAGGGAACCGGTCAGGCCCGGTCCGTAGGTGGTGGCCACGCCCGCTAAGTCATTGAGGGTGACTCCCGCCTGGCCCAGAGCCGCCTTGATCACCGGGGTGATGGACTCCATGTGTCTCCGGGAAGCCAATTCCGGGACAATGCCGCCGTATCTTTGGTGAACCTCGTCTTGGGAGGAGATGACATTCGATAAGATAACCTTCCCGTCTTCGACCACGGCGGCTGCCGTGTCATCACAGGAGGTATCAATTCCCAGCACCAGCACAGGCAATTATCCTTCCAAGAACTTTTCCGCCATCAAGACGTCGGAGCGTGATCCGATATATAGAGGTACCCGCTGATGGAGCGCGGTCGGCTCAATGTCCAGAATATTTCGTTTACCATCGCTGGCATAACCGCCGGCCTGTTCACACACAAAGGCCAGGGGGGCGCATTCGCACATCAGGCGCAACTTGCCCTTGGGCTTGCCGCTCTTAAGATCCGCCGGATACATGAATATGCCGCCATAGAGGAGATTTCGGTGAAAATCCGCCACCAGCGAGCCGATGTACCGGGAGGAATAGGGGCGTTTGGTATTTTTGTCAGGAGTTTTCAAATAGTCGACATAGGATTTCACCCGGTCATCCCAATAGTGGTAGTTTCCCTCGTTGACACTGTAAATACCCCCCTTTTCGGGAATTCGGATGTTTTCATGGGAAAGCAAGAATTCTCCCACGGTGGGGTCCAGGGTAAAGCCATGGACTCCCTGGCCGGTGGTGTAGACCAGCATGGTGCTGGAACTGTAAAGGACGTAACCGGCGGCTACCTGCTTGGCTCCAGGCTGCAGGATGTCCTCTAAGGTGCCGTGATCGCCGGTGGTGACTCGCCGGTGACTGGAGAACATCGTCCCAATACTGACGTTGGCATCAATGTTTGAGGAGCCGTCCAGGGGATCGAAAATCATCACATAAGCCCCCCGGGGATATTTCTCGGAGACCGGGATGGGCCCATCGACCTCTTCGGAGGCCATTACGCAGAGTTGCCCCGTTCTACTCATTCTCTTGACCATCGTGTCGTTGGCGTAATCGTCAAGCTTTTGGACCTCCTCCCCCTGGACATTTGTTTCACCAGTAAATCCAAGGATATCAACTAACCCAGCCTTATTGACTTCCCGAGAGATCAGTTTGCCTGACAACACCAGTTCGCGCAGGAGCCGGGTAAATGCCCCGGTGGCTTTGGGAGTATATTTTTGTTGCAGCATAATGTGTTCGGTGACGGTGATGCCTAGATTTGACATGGATTAGACCTCCCTGATGAGTAGTCGTTTTCTTCATGTTGATCCGCAGACCGGCTTCTGAGCCAACTGCGCTAATCCACTGGTAGGCGCGTGATCAAATCTCTAGAGGCGCTCTAACCTTGGCTCTGTAAGCCTTTAATTGCCTGGGAAATATCATATGGAAATGAGATATAATATTTCCCATCTCCAGGTGACAAGAATCATATTTTTAGGCGACGAAACTATATCACATATAATCCGGTAGGGGTAACCATTTTTACACCGGCCGTGATTCTTTTCGCTTCAGTCTCTGCCGGTAGATCAATCGCCCAATTTGATATAAAATATTAAGTTACTTCGACCGCGGAACCACGCTGATCCTAGCCATCACTTCGCCATACCCCAGACATTCTACGCCCACGTCAAGGCAGCGGACGTATCTCATAAAATGAAACTCATTGGGATCTTGACCTTCGCTCAGCCTTTCGTTAATCAAAGCCACCGGAACGGTAAATTGCGATATAAGGTAGACGCACATTCTCTTCGGGCAAAGTCCGGTGATGAAATTACCATCGACATCTAATAGGATGGTTTGTCCTGGCGTGTGCCCTGAATTGCAGTTCCTGGATTTGACGATTTCGGCCTGGATGGAATAATCAGGGGCGGCTGCCGCGAGTCGTTTAACGTGCCGGAGACGATGCCCTTGATCGTGGAAACTCTCCAGCTCTGCCGGGGTGAACCCCACCCGTTGTCCATATCTCTTGATCAACTCTTCAGTCATGAGAATGCTCCTTTTAGTCTTCCGAGCCGGGTTCGTTAGTTTCAGGCTCCGCGCCGGATTCTTCCTCTTCGTTAATTTGAGGGAGGATGTTTCGAATAGAATGAACCTCGCCCTGGAACAGACTTATGGCCTCCTGAATGATTGGATTGTTGCGGGCTCGGTTAAGAACTTCCTGTTCAATCTGCGTTTCCGGCGACATCATGGCCGGTTCGGAACGTGGGGCGGAACCGAAAACAATTTTAATCTCCCGCCCAAAAAAGATGGCGGCCATTTCCCGAAGCCGGGTAACCTGGTCGGCCACAAAAGGAGAGGCGGCTCTGAGGGCCAAGACGTCGCCTGAGATGTCCGCCAGTTGGGCGGCATTTAGCTTGTCGGACAGGACCGGGGTGCTATTGTCCCGGACATAGGCCAGAAAACCGGGCCAGGATTCCGCCGCAAACGGAGGACTGTCCGGCTCTCGGGCCGCGACTGGTTGGGCGATTGCCGGCGTGGGCGAGTCTTCCGGAACAGACGTGGCCTTAGGCTTGATTGATGGATGGTCGAGCGCCTGGTCTTGTTCAAATAGATCGGCCGGAGGCAGGTCAGGCGGCGGCGGCTCCTCCGGATTTGGGGGAGCCGGAGCGATGGTCTGGGCCGGGAGCGGGGTTGAACTTGCTGCGGGCGCCTGGGCCACGGGTGGCTGCCGGTCTGGAATTAGCGGTTCCGGAGCAGAAACTTTGGCCGGTTCCGGTCTGGGTTTAACCGGGGCGGCAGACGGCCTGTCAGATCCTAATTTGGCTGGCGGACTGGTCGGTGACCCAGTTCGAGTGGAACCGGGGGCCGACGGGCTTAATCCTCGGCTTAGTTCATCAACCTTCCTTAATATTTCTTCGATGGGCTTGACATCGCCGAGTCGGGTCAGGCGAATCATAATCAGTTCCATAGCCAGCCGGGGGTGGGACGTCATACGCAGTTCGGATTCGGACTTCATCAGGACACCGAAGTATTGGATCAGGCTTTCCATCGGGACCATGGAACTTAGGGATTTTAGTTCGGCGATCTCGTCTTCGGTCGCGGATAGGGAGGCGGCGTCACCTGAATTCAGGGCGACCAGGATCATATTCCGGAAGTGTTCCACCACATGGGAGAAGAACTGTTTCAAGTCGAGGCCGTAGTTGTAGACTTCGGCGACGATATCCAGCAGCGTCCTGGTGTCTTGGCCGAAAATGGCTTGGGTCAGGGCGGGTAGATGAAGCCGGTCGGCCACGCCCAATATCTCCACCACCTTGTCATAGACCAGATGATTGCCGGCAAATGAGATGGCCTGATCCAGGAGACTTTCGGAATCGCGCATACTCCCATCGCCTTCTCGGGCGACCAGTCTGAGGGCCTTGTCCTCGACGTCGATCCCTTCGGCCTGGCAGATTCTCTTCAGATGATTGAAGATGTCGGAAATACTGATGCGTTTGAAGTCGAAGCGTTGGCACCGGGAACGGATGGTAATGGGGACCTTATGGGCTTCGGTGGTGGCAAAAATAAATATGGCGTGGTCCGGTGGTTCCTCCAGGGTCTTGAGTAAGGCGTTGAAGGCCGGTAAGGTCAGCATGTGGACTTCGTCGATGATGTAGATTTTATAGGGACTCTTGGAGGGAAAATAACGA